>NZ_JBFWDY010000001.1:0-136601 GCF_048593455.1 Escherichia sp. UTM R2 | reverse complement strand
AATCAAACAGCTCCTACACAGTAAAATAATAACAATTATGTCAATAATGATTCTCATTATCAATGAGAAATGTTATTGTCAGAAAAATTAATTTTACAAATAAACACAATTAATACATGGTGTTGAAACATTACAATGTCATCTAAGATCGAAGATACGCCCCAAAAAACCCTGTCCTGCTGGCCACTGGCGTTCAGTGCCGGTCTTCTCGGTATCGGACAGAACGGTCTGCTGGTTGTACTCCCTGTTCTGGTCATACAGACAAATCTGAGTCTGTCTGTATGGGCTGCCCTGCTGATGCTGGGCTCAATGCTGTTTCTGCCATCTTCCCCATGGTGGGGAAAGCAAATTTCCCTTACTGGCAGTAAGACTGTGGTGCTGTGGGCTCTGGGAGGATATGGCGTAAGCTTTACCCTGCTTGGGCTGGGAAGCGTGCTGATGGCTACCGGTGCCGTAACAACAGCGGTGGGGTTGGGAATATTAATCATCGCCCGGATCGTCTACGGTCTGACCGTGTCAGCAATGGTGCCAGCCTGTCAGGTCTGGGCATTGCAGAGAGCGGGAGAAGGGAATCGCATGGCCGCTCTGGCAACCATCAGCTCCGGCCTGAGCTGCGGCAGGCTATTCGGGCCGCTGTGCGCGGCGGCAATGTTGGTCATTCACCCTCTGGCGCCAGTGTGGATGCTGATGGCAGCTCCGGTGTGGGCTGTGGTGATGCTTCTGCGGTTGCCCGGCACACCACCACAGCCCACACCGGAGCGCAAGAGCGTCAGCCTGAAGCGGGATTGCCTGCCTTATCTGCTTTGCGCAATGTTACTGGCTGCGGCAATGAGCATGATGCAGCTTGGACTTTCGCCAGCCCTTACTCGCCAGTTCGATACTGATACCACCACTATTAGCCAACAGGTGGCGTGGTTGTTGGGGCTGTCCGCAATAGCTGCGCTTATCGCGCAGTTCGTGGTACTCCGTCCACAGCGCCTGACTCCAGTGGCTCTGCTCCTGAGTGCCGGGGTGTTGATGAGTAGTGGTCTGGCTATCATGCTCACTGAACAGCTATGGTTGTTTTACCTGGGCTGTGCAGTGCTGTCATTTGGGGCCGCTCTGGCAACACCCGCTTATCAACTTTTACTGAATGATAAGCTGGCCGACGGCGCAGGCGCGGGCTGGCTTGCGGCCAGTCACACACTTGGCTATGGGCTGTGCGCATTGTTGGTGCCACTGGCGTCGAAAACAGGTGTCTCAATCGCGCTGATTGTGACGGCATTATTTGCCGCTGTATTATTTACCATAGTGTCTGCATGTATTTGGCATTACCGTACAATCAAGTAAGGCTATGATGTTGTACTCACAGCCGGCATAACGTCCTGTGCAATTTCGCTGTCGAAACCGCCTGTGCTGACCGCCCAGTGCACTCACCTGAAGCACATCGCAGCATGCCACCAGGATGCCAGATCGTCTTCTGAAATGGGTGGATACATTGGCAACGTTAACCGCAACAATTTTTCAGAGAGAATTTTGGGGGGTGAGGGCCAGTGATGTAAAAAATACGCCAAGAGGTTAATTCATTGTTTATACTGATATGTCAGGTAATGCGTTTGCAGTCATTACAGTCGTCATGGAGACTGTAATGACTGCAAACGCATACCATGGAGCGAAATTCTATCCTAAGCGTCACATTAGTTGATAAACCTGTAACGTTAATGAATTCTCATGCGAAAAGTATGGTTATGATAAAAAAGCCTAAAGCTGTCATGATGAGGGAGCCAATGACGTGAACAAGTACAGACGTCAAAGCCCATATATAATTTCCCGCCTGGAGTAATGCGAATACTTCAACAGAAAATGTAGAGAAAGTACTCAGACCTCCACAAAGTCCCGTTGTTATCATTAATTTCCAAAAAGGATCAAGGTGTGGTTGTCGTAAAAAGTACGCCAACGCAGTACCAATAATTAACCCGGCAAGGAGGTTCACCACCAGTGTACCTGGAGGTAGATTTGGAAAAAGACTGTTAAAGCGTGTGGACAGTAACCAGCGCAGAGTACATCCAACAGAACCGCCGATAATGACGGCAAAAAGTGATTTAATCATGTACCCCTCATAAAATAATTTTTTATCGTAACAATATCAGAATATGTTCTCATTTGACTGATATTGTTAATTTATATCCTTTGACTACATGCAAGATAAGGGAAGGTTCTATTTATTGACATTAATACCCTCGACAATTGCTGAGCAGAAGCCCCCACGACAAGTGACAGAATGACAACATCTACAGTGGGGAGCGTTTTATCGATGAACAAGCAACCAAGAAGTAACACGGCATAGGTGACGACAATGCCAGTAAGCATAGAAATAACAAAAACGTGAGCTTTCATCATTCCTCCAGAATAACCCCGACGTGTAAGCCTGGGGGATTGGCACAATAATGTCATTTAAAGGCAGACTTTCCAGCAAATTGCGCCGATGAACCCAGTTCATCCTCAATTCTCATAAGCTGGTTATATTTTTCAATACGCTCACCCCGGCATGGAGCTCCCGTTTTGAGATGACCTGCGCGCATTGCAACTGTCATATCGGCGATAAAGCTGTCCACTGTCTCACCACTGCGGTGTGAGATAAAGGTGCCCCAGTTGTTGTCATGGCAAAGTTGTACCGCATCAAAGGTTTCACTCAGGGAACCAATCTGGTTGAGTTTAATCAATGCTGAATTGGCAAGGTTTTCGTCAATGCCGCGCTGAATATACTTTACGTTGGTCACAAACAGATCGTCGCCAACCAATTCTATCTGCTCTCCCAATGCACCATGCAGGATTTTCCATCCAGCCCAGTCATCTTCAGCTACCGTTAAGGGCAGGAAGATCAACTAGGTGCTCTGGGGCTGGTGACCAATGCGGTTGTGCTGTGAAACACACTTTACATGCAGGAGGCGTTGTCACATCTTCGCAAATCGGGAGAAACTCCTGAGGAGTAGCATCCGGCAAGATTATCGCTGCTGATACATAGCCATATAAATATGCTGGGGCATTATACGTCTTCGTTACCGGAAGATATTCTTAAGGGTGAGTTAAGATCATTAAACTTCAATACAAACAATTAATTAAACTCTTAGCGTGGTTTTTTACATCACTGGCCCTCGCCCCCCAATTTTCTCTATGTTTTGCCACTACTTCCCTCATTTTACTGCGCTGTTTGCTACCCCTGAGAATCGACATTACTTGCTATCCAGTCCGCAGCAACTCTCTGGCAACAAAACTTATCAGAATCATAAGTCTGTGCATTATTCGTTCAAGCGCATCGCCAATAAGCGGATGTTGCTGGCCGAGTGTTCTGCTAATCGGATGATAACAAATCCCGTGGTTCGGCATTTTCCTTTGTGCGTGCGTTGATGCTGGTAACGGTAAACGTCATGATGAACATGACCGCGAATAAGACAACAATTGTCGGAGCTGGCGCGCTGTCGATAAAAAAGGACAGCCAGACACCAGTCATTGAGACCAATATCGATATGCCAGTCGCCAGCAGGAGCGCAATATGAAAGCGTTGTGTCAGGAGTACCGCAATGGCACCAGGCGCAATGAGAAGAGAAATAGAGAGAATGATACCTACCGCTTTCAGCGTCGCCACAATGGTCAGGGAGACCATGCACAGCAGCCCATAATGCAGCCATCTCGTATGCAAACCGCTTGCCTGCGCCTGTTGATAATCAAAGCTGAACAGCAAAAAATCCCGCCATTTTACGCTAATAACAAGTGTAACCAGTCCGGCAATAATCACCGTCTGGATTATATCGCCGATGGTTATCCCGAGCATGTCGCCGAAAAGAATATGATCAAGATGTACGTCTGGTTTGACTGCAATATACAAGATCAGACCTGCGGCAAACATGCCAGAAAAAACAATCCCCATCACTGTATCTTGCTTGATTCGGCTGTTGTCTTTCAGGTATCCCGTCGCCACCGCACAGAATACTCCGGCGACGAATGCCCCTGTAGCCAGAGGTAACCCCAGAATCCAGGCAAGCACGATGCCAGGAAAAACCGCATGACTCATCGCGTCACCCATCAGTGCCCAACTTTTCAGGACCAGAAAGACCGACAGCAGCGCACAGGGTATGGAAACTACCAGTGAAATCAGCAGTGCGTGACTCATAAAGGTGAACTGCAGTGGCTCCAGTAATAATGCCATCATGAGCGATCCTCCAGCGCTTTATGCGCACGCCGACGATTTGCCAAAAGCCCATGGGTGGGCGCAAAGACAAATGCTAAAAGAAACAGCAGTGTCTGCGCCACCACGATGATTCCACCTGTCGCGCCGTCCAGAAAGTAACTGACCCACGCGCCGAGGAAACTGGTCACACTGCCAATAGTTACAGCAATCATGAGCAGGCGGGGAAAACGATCGGTTAACAACCATGCTGTTGCACCGGGAGTCACCACCAGACAGATCACCAGAAAGGCACCAACCGTTTGCAGCGCCGCAACGGTCGAAACCGACAGCAGGGTGAAGAAGAGGATTTTTAATCTGCCCGGATGCAATCCAATAGCACGGGCGTGATTCTCGTCGAAAAAGGTCACCATAAGATCTTTCCATTTGAAAAAAAGCACGATGATCGAGAGAATGCCAATGATAGTGAGTTGCAGGATATCCGCCGGATCGATTGCCAGAATATTGCCCAGGACGATGGTCTGAATGTTCACGGATGTCGGGTTCAATGACACCATAAACAGCCCCAGGCCAAAAAAGGACGAGAAGATCAGGCCGATGATGGCATCTTCTTTTAAGCGAGTGAGTTGGTTAAGAAACAGCATGCTGCCCGCTGCCAGTCCGCCGGAAAAGAAGGCTCCCAGAGAAAACGGAAGCCCCAGCATATATGCCCCCGCAACACCCGGGACAATAGAGTGCGACAGCGCATCGCCAATCAGCGACCAGCCTTTTAGCATCAGATAGCATGACAGGAAAGCGCAGAGACCGCCGACCATCGCCGAGACCCACATCGCATTGAGCATATATTCATAGCTGAAGGGTTCCAGTAGCACGTTCATCTTTCTTCCCTCTGCACCGCTGACGGTCGATGTGCCACAAAAGGGCGTTCATCGTCAGTAATAATGCTTTCTTCCGAGCCGTTAAGTGTGACATGGCGCAGTACGCCGCTAAAAGCCAGCTCCAGGTTCTCGGCTGTAAAAGTGGTGTCTGTCGGCCCGCTTGCCAGGACGGTGCCTTTGACCATGACCGTATAATCGCAAAATGTCGTGACGGATCCGAGATTGTGCGTTGAGACAAGCATCGTTTTGCCTTCCGCGCGTAACTCCCTCAACAGGCTGATGATTTTCGCTTCGGTTTTCACATCAACGCCGGTAAAAGGTTCATCCAGCAGGATCACATCACCCTGCTGTGCAATCGCTCTCGCCAGAAAGACGCGTTTCTTTTGTCCACCGGAAAGCTCGCCGATTTGTCGATGGCGAAAATCCACCATATCGACACGTTCCAGCGCATCGGTGACAATCTGACGATCCCTCTTTTTGGCGATACGCAACATACCCATATGCCCATAGCGGCCCATCATCACCACATCTTCCACCAGTACAGGAAATGACCAGTCAACCTCTTCTGACTGAGGGACGTAGGCAACCAGGTTTTTCTGTAGCGCCTGTCGTGTGGGAATACCCAGAACAGATATCTTCCCGCTGGTCAGACGCACAAATCCCATAATCGCTTTAAACAACGTCGATTTTCCGGAACCGTTTACCCCAACCAGAGCGGCAATAGATCCGCCTGGTACTGTGAAGGATGCATCGCGCAGTGCTGTGTGCCCGTTACGCCAGGTGACAGTAACATCATTAACGACAATGCCTGCAGATTGCATCATTATTTCTCCCTTTTTCCGGCTTTAATTCCCTGTACCAGCGTACTGGTAGTAACCTTCAGAAGGTCGATATACGTAGGTACCGGGCCGTTTTCTGTGCTCAGGGAATCGACATAGAGCACACCACCGTAGTGCGCGCCGGTTTCACGCGCAACCTGACGCGCTGGTTTATCGGAAATCGTACTCTCGCTAAAGACTGCCGGGATATGATTTTTCTTAACTATATCAACAACCTTACGTACCTGCTGCGGTGTTCCTTGTTGATCGGCATTAATCGGCCACAGATAAAGCTCTTTTAGCCCCAAATCGCGTGCGAGATAAGAAAAAGCCCCTTCACTGGTGACCATCCATCGCTGATTCTCAGGGAGTTCCGCAATCTGCTTACGCAGGGGGGCAAGGGTTTGGGTAATCTTGGCTTTATAAGTATCGGCATTACGTTGGTAGGTTTGTGCATTTGCCGGATCGTATTTTATAAACGCATCACGAATATTATCGACGTAAATCAGAGCATTATCTGGCGACATCCAGGCATGGGGGTTAGGTTTGCCCTCATAGGGCCCTTCGGTGATCCCTACTGGCGTCACACCCGAAGAGACAATTACTTCTGGAACCCCATTGAGATGCTGGTAAAAGCGTTGGAACCACAATTCCAGATTCATACCATTGGCGAGAATCAGTTGTGCCCCCTGCGCACGTTTAATATCGCCAGGGGTAGGCTGATACTCATGAATTTCTGCACCAGGCTTGGTTATGGATGAGACTTCTGCAGCATCTCCAGCCACGTTTTTGGCCATATCTGCGATGATGGTAAAAGTTGTAATGACCTTGAATTTTTCAGCTGCACTCGCCTGAAATGCTATCGAGCAGGTGAGGACTAGGCACCCCAAGAGCATGGTTACTTTTTTTATTGAGAGCATGATTTAGTACCTATAGTGAGCAAAATTAGAATAAACATAGCAACTACTATGTTTTATAGCAGAAGCTATAAAATGTAAATAATTATCATTAGCGATTATAAGATCCCAACACAGGGATTAGGTTATTTCATGCTGACGATGTGGTATTGAGGATAAAAGTTGGGCAGCGCTTTGGCTTTAAAATGAACTTGTTCAGGACGATTGGTAATGGCAAAGCAAAAATAATGTAGGTTATTGGCAAGTTCTCTAGGACGCAGGAGAGCATGAAAAACCCAGGGGCAGTCACTAAATGAAGGGATCGGTGATGCTGCCAACTTACTGATTTAGTGTATGATGGTGTTTTTGAGGTGCTCCAGTGGCTTCTGTTTCTATCAGCTGTCCCTCCTGTTCAGCTACTGACGGGGTGGTGCGTAACGGCAAAAGCACCGCCGGACATCAGCGCTATCTCTGCTCTCACTGCCGTAAAACATGGCAACTGCAGTTCACTTACACCGCTTCTCAACCCGGTACGCACCAGAAAATCATTGATATGGCCATGAATGGCGTTGGATGCCGGGTAACTGCCCGCATTATGGGCGTTGGCCTCAACACGATTTTACGTCACTTAAAAAACTCAGGCCGCAGTCGGTAACCTCGCGCATACAGCCGGGCAGTGACGTCATCGTCTGCGCGGAAATGGACGAACAGTGGGGCTATGTCGGGGCTAAATCGCGCCAGCGCTGGCTGTTTTACGCGTATGACAGTCTCCGGAAGACGGTTGTTGCGCACGTATTCGGTGAACGCACTATGGCGACGCTGGGGCGTCTTATGAGCCTGCTGTCACCCTTTGACGTGGTGATATGGATGACGGATGGCTGGCCGCTGTATGAATCCCGCCTGAAGGGAAAGCTGCACGTAATCAGCAAGCGATATACGCAGCGAATTGAGCGGCATAACCTGAATCTGAGGCAGCACCTGGCACGGCTGGGACGGAAGTCGCTGTCGTTCTCAAAATCGGTGGAGCTGCATGACAAAGTCATCGGGCATTATCTGAACATAAAACACTATCAATAAGTTGGAGTCATTACCTGCTTTTTCGGTTGAAAAGAAATTGATTGAATTACTGGAAAAACAATCTGGTCTCCATACGTCTGTGGATTGCAGTACTCCCCTTACAGAGCAGAGTCTGTCGAGAAATGACGGTGAAGACCAGACCAGAAGAAACGCTGAAAATATGTTCGGAGATGACTGAACTAACCCAGCCTGGCCAGGGGAATATCTCGCCATTTAGTTGTATAACACTGACTCAACATTTCCCGTTTCATTTGCCATTCAGGGGCGGTTCCTCGCCCCGCAAACCACACTTTCCCTTTTCCCGACTGGTTCAGTTCATCGAGTGTTTTCATTAACTTTTCACTGTTTTTACGGGGCTGGATTTCATCAAATAATCCCGGCTGCGCTATACCCGATGGTGTGAAATCAGCCAGCATGACTCCTGCCTTCATATAGCGGTACCCTTCACGCCAGACATGGTTTAAGGCTCTGCATGCGGCGGCAATAATGTCCCGGCTGTCCTGTGTGGGCAATGAAAGCTTTTCCACAGCGGCATTGCTGTAACAGGGTTCAGGGGGATGTCCGTACAAATGTCGTCACCTGCCGGCAATACTGACTCTCCCCACGTAGTTTCTCTGCGGCCCGCTCTGCATACTGAACAACAGCCTGGTGCATGGCATCTTTGTCTGTGATTCGTTCACCAAAACTGCGACTATGTCAACGCCACGATGTTTGACCGTTATTTGCCATTTTCATGCCCGCTAAATACTTTCGTTACTGATGCTGTCCGCTTTGCACCATTTCATCATCACTGATTGGCGTTGTGTTTTTGGTCAGCACTCCAGCTTTACGTTTCTCTTTTAACCGGTAACTCTCTCCTTGTTCTTTTTGACGGACGCATTTTACGTTTGGGCTGGATGTAGTAACGCAGCATGGAACGTCCGCCCGTATAACCCATTGCCTTAATCTCCGCGAAGATAACCTCGCTATTCCAGACATTCTCTGCCAGGCGCATGTCGATGTAATCCATAAACGGTTTCAGCTTAACCATTTTGTGGCGGGTCTTTCTGGCTGGCGGTTCAGGGTATTTGAGGTAGCGTCTGACCGTCCGTTCAGAGCAACCAATCTGAGCCGCAATATCGACAATGTACGCGCCCTGCTGGCGCATTTGCTTTATCATGTAAAAGTCCTCTCTGCTCAGCATGTTGATGTCCTTTCTGGTGTGAGAACCTTAAGGAAACAACATGTTGGGTGGAGCGGACAATCCAAATGGTGAATTACCGTCTTATATCACTGGCGCTGACACCTGTAGTTTGTATACACAATCCCTGGCATTGAAACACACATATGAAGTGTACTTCGGATATGACCGTACGCTCAGGAAGTACGGCAGATTCCGTCAAAAATTACCTGTAAAGACAGACTTCAGAAAAAACAGTGCTCGCCGCAGACCGGTGACCGGGCGAAGCCCGCGAACCGGCGAGGAAGCGCAATATATCTGTAGTTACAGTGAGCAGGTACGCCCTGAAGCCTTCATAATCGGTAGTGTATGCTGTTTTTCCGGAATGATTTATCCACATATCCAGAGGCCCGATCCAGTAAATAGATCCATGAATGATCAATAAAGGATCCATTAAAGATCCCCATATCGCTACAAACCTTGTTACTCATGGGCCGGGACCACGATCACATAAGCTGTGGCATGTTACTGATAAACTGTAATATGCTAATGATAAGCTGTATTCAGTAATGCATATACTGAAGTAAGCTAATGACATAAACTATGGTCAGTACGCCAGACTCTGTTGTTAAATACAGACTGCAGGTTTTTCTTCAGTCAGTTAGCGGAGTTCTGACACACGATTTTCTGTTTATTCTTTTACTGTCCACAGGCTGGAGGCTTTCTGGAAAACGAAAATTCAGACATCAAAAAACTGTTCGGCGAGGTGGATAAGTCCTCCGGTGAGCTGGTGACACTGACACCAAACAATAACAACACCGTACAACCTGTGGCGCTGATGCGTCTGGGCGTTTTTGTACCGACCCTTAAATCACTGAAGAACAGTAAAAAAAATACACTGTCACGTACTGATGCCACGGAAGAGCTGACACGTCTTTCCCTGGCCCGTGCTGAGGGATTCGATAAGGTTGAGATCACCGGCCCCCGCCTGGATATGGATAATGATTTCAAGACCTGGGTGGGGATCATTCATTCCTTTGCCCGCCATAACGTGATTGGTGACAAAGTTGAACTGCCTTTTGTTGAGTTTGCAAAACTGTGTGGTATACCTTCAAGCCAGTCATCCCGCAGGCTGCGTGAGCGCATCAGCCCTTCCCTGAAGCGCATTGCCGGTACCGTGATTTCGTTTTCCCGTACCGATGAGAAGCACACCCGGGAATATATCACCCATCTGGTACAGTCAGCTTACTACGATACTGAGCGGGATATTGTGCAGTTACAGGCCGATCCCCGCCTGTTTGAACTGTACCAGTTTGACAGAAAAGTCCTTCTCCAGCTTAAGGCGATTAATGCCCTGAAGCGACGGGAGTCCGCCCAGGCACTCTACACCTTTATAGAGAGCCTGCCCCGGGATCCGGCACCGATATCGCTGGCGCGGCTGCGTGCACGCCTCAATCTGAAGTCTCCTGTATTTTCCCAGAACCAGACGGTCAGACGGGCAATGGAGCAGTTGCGCGAGATTGGATATCTTGATTACACGGAGATCCAGCGGGGGCGGACAAAATTCTTCTGTATTCACTACCGGCGTCCCCGGTTAAAAGCGCCGAATGACGAGAGTAAGGAAAATCCGTTGCAACCTTCACCTGCGGAAAAAGTCAGTCCGGAGATGGCGGAGAAGCTTGCCCTGCTTGAGAAACTGGGCATCACGCTGGATGACCTGGAAAAACTCTTCAAATCCCGCTGAACATAAACTGTAGTCAGTGAAGAGCGCTCCTTTACTGACTACAGCTTATATTAACCGGTGCAGTGAGTGGTCTGCTCACTGCAGTTTATATTCTGTTTCCTGCAGTGCTGTCTGTAGCTGAGCTGCCATCTGCCTGTCCCTTACGTAAGTGATCCCGTAACCTGATGCTGAGGCATTGCTCCCTTCATAAAACATGACTTACTCACTACAGCTTATATACATGCTCCAGCTTATGTTATGTCTGTTCTGCTGACCACAGCTTATATAAGGAAGCGCGTATGCCGTCACCTCAGGGGAGGCAGTGTACGCAGGATCTCCGCAGCATCCCGCCCGTCACCTGTGAAAGGCACTGCCAGCGTGGCAGCCATATCCAGTGCAAACACTCTGGTATAAACCTCCATCGAACGTGGATCCCTGTGACCAGCCAGTGCCTGGATGACTTTCCGGGGCTGGCGGTGATAGAGCATGTGCATGATATAGCTGTGCCGGAAGGTGTGTGGTGTGACCGGAATCGAAAAGTGTACCCCGTCAGCTTCGGCCCGTCTGACAGCCTGCTTCAGCCAGTTGCGCATGGTTTCGTCGGTCACGGCCCATAATGGTTCACGACGACGGGGCCGGGTGGTGATCATCCAGCTTTCCATCTGCCTGACATAGCTTATATCTGTCAGCGGCACCAGTCGCACTTCATCTTTTGGCGGGCGTCCGCGTCGCGCACGCACTTTTTCGGACAGGATCCGCACAAACGGTCTTACTCCATTCAGGTCAAATGATTCCGGCGTCAGCATCCGGGCTTCGCCAATACGCATTCCGGTATTCCAGAGGGTGGCGAACAGCATATGGTGACGCTGATCCGGCATATAGAAGAGAAGGGCACTCACTTCCGGGGCCAGCAGGTAGGCCGGTGTGGCCCCCGTGGAAGTGGCCATTCTTCTCAGGGAGAGCGCTGTTGCAAAATCCACCCCCGGCGCAATGGGTAACAGGGAGACGCGTTCTGGTGAATTCTGCAGGGGAATGACATTGTTCATGAGTTATTTTTCACGTAGCACACGCACTGTTTATGGATACAGGTATTCTGACCTGAACGCCCGGATCCTTCCACGACAATAAATCGCAGCGCGCGGATCCTTTTGTTTGCTTATCACGCATTATTGCGGGTAAAACCAAATACGTAAAGGTATGTTTTGCAGCAGGGATCCCGTATTAAGCCAGTCGTGGCGCGGGCTGAGGGCTGGTTTACCGTTTTTGGGAGAATTGGGGTAATGCCAGGACAGGCAGAAACGGAGAAAAAATCCTGCAGACGCCCTTAAAAGACAACTGAAAATTTCTGACTCCATATTCCTCTGGTTTCAGACTGCTTAATCACATCATCAACCTGATACATAACAAACAGATTCTGTTCACAGAATGAACAATTAAGTAAATGGTTAGATTATGCGAAAAAGTACAGATATTTCTCACCATCGTTATTGAATAATATGTCTTCACACAAACAATATTAATATTTTGAGTGTAAGCCCTGACTCAAAGAAAGAAATGTCTGTTTTCGGAATCAAAAATATATAGTTATCAAAATACATTAATTTCAAATTTGAAATTAATGTAAAACGATTTAGTAAATGTTATGATATTATAAATCTACTCCTCCATGTTTAGAGGAGTATTTGCAGACTGGACGCTCTTATATAGTTACTTACCTTTATACATATTCTAACATAAGCATTTACCAACCTTACAGGGAACAGACCATAGTAGTTTATATTTCCATTCAGGTCTGAATGCACCGATAGAATATATCATCTTTTTATTATTATCCTGACAATACCTTCGCGCTTTATCTATATTCAGCCACATAAGGACACTTCCCGGACTTAGTTTCATGCAATTCTCATCATTCAGAACTGCACCATTTGGAACGTCATAATAAACATTACATGAGCTTTCAGATTTCAGTACTATATCAATAGCACACGGTTTATTATCCCAGAATAGCACATGGCCAAACATAAGTTCTCGTAAGTGAGAAATAAACATTAACAGATTATCATATTCGTAGCAAGGTAGGGTACCTCCAAACCGGGAATGAAAAAGTGATATATAAGAGCTGGATATTTCTTTATCGGATAACTGGCTTATACACTTAATCTCTCCGCCATTCCTGATAAATCTCTGGATTTCATTTCGGCGAGTTTTTTCAAATTTAGGTGAAAAAGATTCCTTTATAATACAATTTTGTTTTTTTCTGGCTATTTTCCATGTTGCATTGATAATATTTTGTTTATTTATAATTGATAATTTATTAGTTTTATCCGGAAAAAAACATCTTGCATGTGGGGAAAAAGGAATTAATACCTCATCAGATGAAAGAGGATAAGACCTTCTTGCCATTATCCCAATTTGTTTTCCATTGCACAGAAAATATGAGCCTTTGATATCACCATCTTTTTCATAGTGAAAAAAATCAAACTTCCAGTCATGATGTATCATAAAGTATGAAACAACATCCGGATGCATGTTTACACTACCACCGTATTTTTCAAAAGTTTTTTTGTACGTTTCGAATGTAGATGGTTTCCAGGCCGTAATAATGCGCTTTATATTTTTAATTGACAAAGTCATATCCTCGGCGTTTTTATATATTATGAGTGCAACACCAACAATAATTCTGATTATGATAAATATTATTTAAAATCAACTTCCATTTGTTGTTGAATTGAAAGGTGTTTTGTCGTTTCTATACAGTATTTAATATAATCAGTAAACTTTGGCGGTTTAGGCATTCCGATACTCAGTAGCTTGTCGTTACTGAAACAAACATTGAGCATACTGAACGCTCCATATAAACGAATGGCTTTTAACATAAGGCGTTCGTTACAGGGACCAAAAATATTTTTAAAATCATGACGGCTCATTGCCAGTATGTCATAACTGACTTTAGTATATCTGTCTCCAACAGGATCACAGTTCAAAGCACGGGCTACAGCTTCGTCAATAGCAGAGAACGTCACACTACTTTCTTTACCTGCTGATATATGAACAATCTCACCATTAATTAACGAGCTTTCAAGCAACATTAGCAATGCATCAGCACAATAATCTACAGGGATAACATCTATTTTATCATCCAGAGAGCACATAAATTTTTGCAACATTAACCCCATTCTGAATACCCAGAAAATACTGGTTGAAGGTAAGCACCCTAAACGACTGTGGCCAACAATAATTGATGGTCGGGCAACCAACAAAGGTAAATCAGGACACTGCTTACGCATCAGATATTCTATTGTTGCTTTTGAATGCGTATACTCCACTAAATGTTCACCTGTTTCTGATGAAGCAGACTCTTCCTTAACTAGCGACCCCGTATGAGGTGTACAAGACATAGCAGTACCAACATGAAGGAAGCGTTTCAGTCCTGCCACTTTTGCCATTCTTCTTGCAAAAGCAAGTGTACCTGTAACATTCACATTCCATATAAAAGGATTATTACCAAAAGAAGCTATAGCCGCACAGTTTATAACATGAGTGACTTCATCAAGACGAGGATCCATGAGAAAGGCTTCCGGATTATTTAGATCCCCAGGCAAGATGTTATCATTAGTTAATGCATGCAACCTTTCCTCACAAACATTAAATTTACGCATATTTTCTTTAATTCTTTCCAGTCCCGCTTGTGGAGTAGGTGCTCGTACTAAAAGTAGCAAATTTATATTATTACAGTTATCCAGCAGCTTATCCAGGACCGCGCCACCAAGAAATCCTGTTGCACCTGTAAGTAATAATAATTTCATATCTAACCTCTTTTGTTTTCATGTGATCATTATAAAAATAAATTATCTTACATAAACAATGATTAAACAAAATCAAGAGAGATTAAATGTAAAAACAATGTTTATTTTTATACGGCAGAATCCTTCAGGTTATTGCGTGTGTTTTTATTGGATGGTCTTCTTATTATTGACGAGTAATAGAATTATAATAAAGTTCATATTGTTAACATCGCTTATCAATTATTTTTATGTCGATAACACTGTGTCGTTATGCATGAAGAGTGGCAGGGCAGCATCTTTAAAAATACAAGAGTTAACAGAAACACTTTTATCGTTGAGCACATATACCCTCCACATATTATAAAAAATCAAAAGACCACCATCAGAAGTGCTGGCCTTTTGTTTATCATATTTAAAGTGTCATGAAAAAGTTAAAAACAGGCATGCTTCAGGTTAAAAATAATACTTCAGACCAGCTGTGGTCATAAAGTTATAGCTTTCAATGCCTGCACCATTTTTGGTGTGATCAGATATATTCAAATTTCTGGAGTACAGAGAAGTATCACCTTTCTTATTAGTAATACGGTTCCATGTTCCTTCGACATAAACTTTAGCTGCAGGTGTAATATAATAACCAGCATGTAGTGAGACAGAGTAATAGTTCTGATTATTTACATCGCTACGATAGGTGATCCTTTTCTCAGGGTTGTAATGCTCATCATTATCCGATGCCTTCACCCATCCGCTATATTTGAAACTCCCCCCGAACTCAAAGCTATCATACCGATAATTACCGGTTAACCCTATATAGGGCATTTTAAAGTGTTGTTTGTAGCCTATAGCTCTTTCACCATCTGGAAATGATCCCGTTTCATCCCGGAAGCCTCCCTCACTACTATAGATATAAGAGCCTCCTTTTGCTGTAAAGCTATAACGATTTTCCTGGTAACCAGCCATAAGACCTAACTGATAGTCTGGTTGATTCAGGAGCCATCCCTTAATATTCAGGTCGAATTCATTAGCAAAATTTAGACGGGTATTCGGATGTTTACTCTCATCAGTCCAGGTTCCGGGATTGCTCGTATCCAGCCAGTCCCTGTCCACCATATTGCCTCCACGACCAGCTAATGTTGTCCACCCTGAGGCACCGACAGATACTCTGGGTAACAGATCCCAGTTAAATGCCCCCTTGACAATTGGCGCATTACTGTATTTCCAGTCCAGCTGGCTGGCTTTGCGCCCTTTTTCTTCAGGCAGATAAACCCGTTCTTTGGCCTTGCCACTTAAAGTGCCAAAATCAATCTCCGTACTGATTTTCTCCGGTGTAAAAGAAAGCCCAGTATCAGAAGCCAGTGCAGCAAACGCTACAGGAGCTGAGAGTGCAGTAGCAAGAATCTTTAAGTACATAGACAAGTTAACTCCATTCCACTCGTTTGTTTTTGATAAATATTTTTTTATTTACTCGTAGTAGTCAACTGAAAAATGCTGTTTTGTTTAACGTTTGTTTACAATGTGGCCACATGTCGCTTTATTTATTCCCTTTTATGTCAGAATATCAGGGGAGTCAGTCAAACCCGGTATGATTACTGCCCCGGTCATCCATGTTCCAGAAAATATCAGGGCATACAGGGCGCTGGTAACTGCGAATAAGGCCCTAGTCGGACACTTTATGCCGGGAACGTCTGTAACGTGGAAACCGGTACCTTCTTCCTGGGGTTATTTTGTTAACTCTTATCTAAAGGGAGACAAAATGGCCAAATCCTGCGATTATGAAGCAATCAGGGTCTTTATTAGCGTTAATGTCGGCAAATATACCAATAACGCCATTACAGTTAATTATTCAGATAGCGTTTGTGCGACAAGACATTACCATTCGACGAAAATAAACTCAGGTGGTTGATATCAGAAATCAACCGTGGCTCCACCTACAAAAAAAGTTGCTGGTTTATAAATCCCTCCTTTCTGATTAATAAGAAAACTAATAACATATGAGTGTGATTACTTGTTCAGATAAGTTAATTATCTTAGTGATTGATATTTATTTTGTTTCAGTGAAAATGATGCTTTTATTAGAAAATTTATAAATACCAAGTCGGTGGTGTTTATTAGTGTAATGGAGGGGAGTGCGTAAATCGTTCATGTAACACTTCCTTCCAATAATACTTTATAAATCAATAGATGTATGATTACTTATTTCCTGAAATATCATATATATTGCTATATTTCTTAACGAGATATTCTTATTTTATTGATAATTGCATCTCTTTTATTTAATGTAAAGCTTTCTTATTAATCTTCTAATGTATTGCAAAATGGTAGATGCTGAGTAATCAACAGACTTGTATGTAAAGTCAAGATTAACGTTGCTAAAGCACGCATCAATTTTCTGATAAAAGGATGGGGTTGTTTTTTTCGATAAAAAAAATTCTTGTCTAACCACTGGTGAAATAAGATTATTATTACCCCGAATTAATACTGAGCCTAACAATAGAATACAAAAAAAACAAAATGCTTTAAATAAGGGGAGCACTATAAGTTATCCTCTTTACTTTATGCTTACCAACTCATTTATGTTACTTTATAACATAACCCATCTTGCGTTGTAAACAGACTCGTTTTAGTTCCATGCACCTTTTGAGATCGTGACCAAATAATGGCGTTAGTGATGTTCTTCCAGTGTCATATGGTTAAGTAGTTGATATGGCGTTCACTGTTATATTCTGACAACCAGTTTGCCGCCAGTTCCCGCTTTTCATCCAGCGTTCTGAACAGACAAAAACCGAGTATTTTTGTTCGGTATGTCCGGTTAAAACTCTCGATAAAAGCGTTCTGCGCCAACTTACCTGATTGGGTAATCTCCAGTTTTACTACATGTTTTTCTGCGCATTACGTCCGTGTTGGATAAAAAAAATCCTGGCCATAATCTATGCGAATCATAGCTGGATAGACATGGTTTTCCGCAATCCTTGAACCGCCCCGGGAATCCTGGAGACTAAACTCCCTGAGAAAGAGGTAAACAGGATGACTAAAAATACTCGTTTTTCCCCCGAAGTCCGTCAGAGGGCGATTCGTATGGTTCTGGAAAGTCAGGGCGAATATGACTCACAGTGGGCGGCAATTTGTTCCATTGCCCCAAAGATTGGCTGTACACCGGAGACTCTGCGTGTCTGGGTACGCCAGCATGAGCGGGATACCGGAGGCGGTGATGGCGGGCTCACCACCGCTGAACGTCAGCGTCTGAAAGAGCTGGAACGTGAAAATCGTGAACTGCGCCGCAGTAACGATATCCTTCGCCAGGCTTCCGCTTATTTTGCGAAGGCGGAGGGTGATGCTGCCAACTTACTGATTTAGTGTATGATGGTGTTTTTGAGGTGCTCCAGTGGCTTCTGTTTCTATCAGCTGTCCCTCCTGTTCAGCTACTGACGGAGTGGTGCGTAACGGCAAAAGCACCGCCGGACATCAGCGCTATCTCTGCTCTCACTGCCGTAAAACATGGCAACTGCAGTTCACTTACACCGCTTCTCAACCCGGTACGCACCAGAAAATCATTGATATGGCCATGAATGGCGTTGGATGCCGGGCAACCGCCCGCATTATGGGCGTTGGCCTCAACACGATTTTACGTCACTTAAAAAACTCAGGCCGCAGTCGGTAACCTCGCGCATACAGCCGGGCAGTGACGTCATCGTCTGCGCGGAAATGGACGAACAGTGGGGATACGTCGGGGCTAAATCGCGCCAGCGCTGGCTGTTTTACGCGTATGACAGGCTCCGGAAGACGGTTGTTGCGCACGTATTCGGTGAACGCACTATGGCGACGCTGGGGCGTCTTATGAGCCTGCTGTCACCCTTTGACGTGGTGATATGGATGACGGATGGCTGGCCGCTGTATGAATCCCGCCTGAAGGGAAAGCTGCACGTAATCAGCAAGCGATATACGCAGCGAATTGAGCGGCATAACCTGAATCTGAGGCAGCACCTGGCACGGCTGGGACGGAAGTCGCTGTCGTTTTCAAAATCGGTGGAGCTGCATGACAAAGTCATCGGGCATTATCTGAACATAAAACACTATCAATAAGTTGGAGTCATTACCACGACGCCCGTGGAATATATTTTAAAAGAGAACAAAAATTGCAATATGTGGTGGACCCATACACAGCAAACGCACAGGCCGCCCCGGTTGGGTAGATATGTGGGATGGCTGGTTCAGACTTCAGGATATGGTTGAGGCTGGTGATGAAGTCTCTTTATCAGGAGATCTGATCAAGAGACAGCCGCGCAGGGGGATTCACTATGCTGGATTCTTTTAACAAATTCTCCGCTAACCAAAAAATAGACTTTTTGCATTCGTAAATGCGTTAAGAGATAATTTTTAAAGTTCCATCAATCTCCCGGCCAGTTCGTCTCGCGGCATTACTCACTATCCGCACAACTTCAGTAAGATCATGACTTTTTCAATCGTTATCTGTTGACCAAGCTTTGAAACCACTAGCGTCCCGTCAACCTGACCTGGAATCGTCGAGAACCGCCCATAGTTGTGAATTGGCTAGAGTGTGATGGAAAGCAACGCTAAACGACCTAGTCACACATTCTCTTTTCCCTAACAATGACCATTTAGTGAAATAACGTATCCAAAATGATGACGTGAAAGCCTGATACTGGCAGCGAAAAGCCGAAAAAACTCACCTGGTCAGGAGCAAAAATCGGATTATTCGCCAACAGCGTAATATCAGCAGTAGTTCTCGACACGCTTGCGCTATAGACAGAGGATGAAACGCTGCTGGTCGGAGTTCTCTATACATTTTTGGCGACGGCAGAACCGCTCACCAATGCCTTAACGTCTATCAGCCTTCCGGTGAGTTGGAACAGCATGCTCAGCGTTTGCAAGATATTCTCCACGGTCTGTAGCAGCGTAGGTTTCAATTTAAATATCCCCAGATAGCCCTCTGGGAGCTTCCCTTTTTATTAAGTTTTAATTACCGTTGCAATAGTTAAATGATATTGGTAATTATTATCATTAGCATTTGTGTCTGTGTTGTTTCTGGTAAGGCTGAAAGGGAACAAACATCGCCTGTACAACGGCGTTTTTACTTACAGACCAGCGAAGGCGAGACTATCAGGATGATGCATCGTGTGTCTAAGAAATCACGGTTCTTTCCAGATTCGTTGTTCGGTCTAACACTGCACAAATGCGTCAGAACATCCCGGCGTAGCTGTCCGACGCCATTTGGGCTGTTCAACAGGACAATGGCGCGTAAGCGTTAATGGAAGTGGGGATACGGAGTTCCCTGTTCACCTGTGTATGTCACGGAAAAGTCTCTGACTGAGCTGTCCATAACGCTGGTGAAGCACAAATGGCGCAGCATCTGGTAAAGCAGGTTTAACGAAAAGTCGTGTCCTGCTGCTGGCATATGAGTGCGTCGACTGCCTGATTTAGATCGTCAAGCGGAGAGGGATTTTCTCATGCGTATTTTGTTTGTAGGCCCGCCTCTCTATGGGCTGTTGTATCCTGTGCTGTCTCTGGCGCAGGCATTTCGCGTTAACGGTCATGAAGTGCTGATCGCCAGTGGAGGACAATTCGCACAAAAAGCGGCAGAGGCCGGGTTGGTGGTGTTTGACGCCGCACCCGGTCTGGATTCCGAAGCTGGTTACCGCCACCATGAGGCACAGCGGAAAAAAAGTAATATCGGAACCCAAATGGGCAACTTCTCATTCTTCAGCGAAGAAATGGCCGACCATCTGGTGGAGTTTGCCGGACACTGGCGGCCTGACCTCATCATCTACCCTCCGCTCGGAGTCATCGGGCCGCTGATTGCCGCCAAATATGATATACCGGTCGTGATGCAAACCGTAGGCTTCGGCCATACCCCCTGGCATATCAAGGGTGTAACGCGTTCGCTCACGGACGCCTATCGTCGCCACAATGTGGGGGCCACACCACGTGATATGGCCTGGATCGACGTAACACCGCCGAGTATGAGCATTCTGGAAAACGACGGTGAACCCATTATTCCGATGCAGTACGTCCCGTATAACGGTGGCGCGGTGTGGGAACCATGGTGGGAGAGAAGGCCCGAGCGTAAACGTCTGCTGGTGAGTCTCGGCACTGTCAAACCGATGGTTGACGGCCTTGATCTAATCGCCTGGGTTATGGATTCTGCCAGTGAGGTCGATGCCGAGATCATCCTGCATATTTCAGCCAATGCGCGGTCCGATTTGCGCTCGCTGCCGTCAAATGTTCGCCTGGTTGACTGGATACCCATGGGTGTCTTTCTCAACGGCGCAGATGGTTTCATTCATCATGGCGGAGCAGGCAATACCCTGACAGCGCTACACGCTGGTATTCCACAAATCGTCTTCGGCCAGGGAGCCGATCGCCCGGTAAATGCCCGCGTTGTTGCCGAACGCGGCTGCGGGATTATCCCTGGCGACGTCGGCCTGTCGAGTAACATGATCAATGCTTTCCTCAACAATCGCTCACTTCGCAAAGCCTCTGAAGAGGTAGCAGCGGAAATGGCGGCGCAACCCTGCCCAGGTGAAGTGGCGAAAAGCCTGATCACAATGGTACAGAAAGGGTAACCACTACACCTTCATGATAATCATATGCCAGCACCCATCCAGGAGTCATGCATCCATAACAATGCGGGACCGGAGCGTGCTGGCTTTTTTGCGGAACGATCCGGCCAGTGGATCGTATTTTACAGACGGAGGAGGCTTAATGCCTGCGAATCACACTCCCACACCGGCTCAGTCATGGATAGTTCGCCTAGCGCGCGTGTGCTGGGAACGTAAGAAACTTAGTGTCATCGTGGTGGTAGCGTCAGTATCGACTATTTTGCTGGCTGCGCTGACGCCACTGCTGACAAGACAGGCTGTGAATGACGCACTGGCGGGCAATCCGGCCCGCCTGCCGTGGCTGGCCTGCGGGTTACTGTTGATCGCTTTTTTTGATTTCATCGGTAACTATGTGCGCCGTGGTTATGCCGGGATGCTCTCACTCTGGGTGCAGCATACCCTCAGAGGACGGGTATTCGACAGTATTCAGAAACTTGACGGCGCAGGCCAGGATGCGCTGCGCACCGGGCAGGTGATTTCACGGACCAACAGCGATCTGCAGCAGGTGCATACCCTGCTGCAGATGTGCCCGGTGCCGCTGGCAGTGTTCACTTATTACATTGCCGGCATTGCCGTGATGCTGTGGATGTCCCCTGCCATGACGCTTATCGTCGTGTGCGTACTGGTATGCCTGGCGATCACCGCGCTTCGTGCGCGTCGTAGGGTCTTCGCGCAAACCGGGCTGGCCTCGGACCAACTGGCGAATCTCACCGAACATATACGCGAGGTGCTGGCACAGATCTCAGTGGTAAAATCCTGTGTGGCAGAGATGCGTGAAACGCACTGGCTCGATAGGCAGTCGCGGCAGATTGTGCGTGTACGCATCGGTGCGGTTATCTCGCAGGCGATGCCTGGGGCCACCATGCTGGCGCTACCGGTGCTCGGGCAAATCGTCCTGCTGTGCTACGGCGGGTGGTCGGTCATGCACGGGCGGATCGATCTCGGTACCTTCGTTGCATTCGCCAGCTTCCTCGCGATGCTGACCGGGCCAACCCGCGTACTGGCATCGTTTCTGGTTATCGCACAGCGCACTCAGGCGTCCGTGGAGCGGGTGTTTGCACTGATCGACACCCGTTCACAGATGGAGGACGGGACGGAGTCGATTAACAGTCAGGTTGTCGGACTGGAACTGGAGAATATGAGCTTTGACTACCACCATGGCGACAGACATATCCTCAGCAATATCTCCTTTTCCCTGCGCGCCGGTGAAACCGTGGCGGTGGTGGGCGCATCGGGTTCAGGAAAATCGACCCTGTTGATGCTGCTGGCGCGTTTTTATGATCCCTGCTCCGGAAAGATATGGCTCAACACCAGCGAAGGCCGACAAAATCTTCGCGATATCAGACTGGAGGCGCTTCGTCGCCGGGTAGGCATCGTATTTGAAGATGCTTTTCTGTTTGCCGGTACGGTGGCGGAAAATATCGCCTATGGCCACCCTCAGGCAACGGCGGACGACATTCGCCGTGCGGCAGCTGCTGCAGGAGCCAGCGATTTTATCAACGCCCTGCCGAAAGGCTTCGATAGCCTGTTAACCGAACGGGGTACGAATCTTTCCGGCGGGCAGAGGCAGCGAATAGCGCTGGCGCGGGCGCTCATTACTGCACCGGACGTGTTAATCCTGGATGATACCACCTCAGCGGTTGATGCTGTTACGGAAGCGGAGATTAATACCGCGCTGGGTCGCTATGCTGACGAAGGGCATATGCTGCTGGTGATTGCCCGACGGCGTTCAACACTTCAGCTAGCCAGCCGGGTTGTGGTGCTGGATAAGGGCCGTATGGTGGATACCGGAACCCCGGCAGAACTTGAAGCGCGCTGTCCGGCGTTCCGCGCACTGATGACCGGCGACAGCGATTTTCTGGCCACGTCCCACAATAGCCACAACGAATTGTGGCCGGCTGAACCAGCGACACAAGACGATGTAACGGATACGGGGGATAAAGGTTTTGTCGCCCGTATGACCCGCGTACCGGAAAATGCAGTACAGCAGGCGCTGGCCGGTAAAGGTCGCAAAGTCACGTCACTACTGAAGCCTGTGGCGTGGATGTTCGTCATCGCCGCTCTGCTGATCGCACTCGATTCTGCGGCAGGCGTAGGGGTACTGATACTGTTGCAGCACGGCATTGACTCCGGTGTCGCCACAGGCGATATGTCGATCATCGGCCTCTGTGCCCTGCTCGCCCTGTGCCTAGTCATTGTGGGCTGGTGCAGTTATTCTCTGCAGACGGTCTTCGCCGCCAGAGCGGCGGAATCAGTTCAGCATTCGGTGCGCTTGCGCAGCTTCGGCCATATGCTGCGTCTTGGACTCCCCTGGCATGAAAAGCATGCCGATTCGCGTCTTACCCGCATGACCGTTGATGTGGACTCTCTCGCCCGCTTTCTGCAAAACGGCCTTGCCGGTGCGGCCACCAGTCTGGTGACGATGTTCGCAATCGCCGCCACCATGTTCTGGCTCGACCCGTTCCTGGCGCTGACGGCATTAAGCGCAGTGCCAGTGGCCGCACTGGCAACCATGATTTATCGCCGCCTCAGTACCCCTGCTTATGCACAGGCACGGCTGGAAATAGGCAAAGTCAACAGCACCCTGCAGGAAAAAGTCTCTGGCCTGCGTGTCGTGCAATCGCATGGTCAGCAGGAACTGGAGGGCGCCCGGCTGCGCGCGTTATCGGAGCGTTTCCGCGCAACCCGTGTGCGAGCACAAAAATACCTTGCAGTCTATTTTCCGTTCCTGACATTCTGCACCGAGGCCTCCTATGCCGCTGTTCTGTTAGTGGGAGCTTCGCAGGTCGCCGCTGGAGAAATGACTGCCGGGGTACTGGCGGCTTTCTTCCTGTTGCTGGGGCAATTCTATGGGCCAGTGCAGCAGTTATCAGGGATTGTCGACGCCTGGCAGCAGGCGACAGCCAGCGGCAAACATATTGATGAACTACTGGCGACAGAAGGCACTGAGCACCTCGGGTCCTCTTCGGTCCTCCCTGTCACCGGTGCACTGCATCTTGATGAGGTCACGTTCAGTTATCCCGACAGTCACGAGCCAGCTCTGAACAAACTTACCCTGACGATCCCAGAGGGAATGGTTGTCGCGGTCGTCGGTCGCAGCGGTGCGGGTAAGTCGACGCTGATTAAGCTGATTGCCGGGTTGTATTTCCCCACGCACGGCAACATCAGAATCGGTGTGCAAATGCTCGATGATGCCTCGCTCACTGAGTATCGTCGCCAGATTGGGCTTGTCGATCAGGATGTAGCACTGTTTAGTAGTGATATTGCAGAAAACATTCGTTATTCACGGCCATCCGCCACCAATGAAGACGTTGAAATTGCCTCACAGCGGGCAGGGCTGTATGAGATGGTGTGCAATCTGCCGCAGGGATTCCGGACACCGGTGAATAACGGCGGAGCCGATCTGCCCGCAGGTCAGCGCCAGTTGATTGCGCTGGCCCGCGCGCAACTGGCGAATGCCCACATCCTGCTGCTCGACGAAGCCACGTCATGTCTGGATCGCACATCCGAAGAACGACTGATGTCATCGTTAACAGATGTCGTGCATGCCGGGAAGCACTCGGCGCTGATTGTTGCACATCGTCTGACCACCGCGCAACGCTGCGATCTGATTGCCGTTATTGATAAGGGGTTACTTGCGGAATACGGAACCCACGAACAGCTGTTATCTGCGGGCGGCCTCTATACCCGCTTATGGCATGACAGCGTCAGCAGTACTGCGCTCCATCGCCAGCACAACATGAAGGAGGAAACCCCGGGATAGTTACTGGACACGTAATGTATTAAAAACACAGTCAGAAGCGGCGGTACCGTGAATAGCCGCTTTAATTATTTATACTGACATCCTTAATTTTTAAAGAGTATGAATGCTGAACATGCAACAACATCCCTCTGCTATCGCCAGCCTGCGCAACCAACTGGCAGCGGGCCACATTGCTAACCTTACTGACTTCTGGCGCGAAGCTGAGTCGCTGAATGTTCCTCTTGTGACGCCAGTCGAAGGAGCGGAAGATGAGCGAGAAGTGACCTTTCTGTGGCGCGCCCGACATCCTCTGCAGGGCGTTTATCTGCGTCTGAACCGGGTGACGGATAAAGAGCACGTAGAAAAAGGAATGATGAGCGCCCTTCCCGAAACGGATATCTGGACACTGACACTGCGTTTACCCGCAAGTTACTGCGGCTCCTATTCGCTGCTGGAAATCCCCCCCGGCACTACGGCTGAGACGATTGCACTGTCCGGAGGCCGTTTTGCCACCCTTGCCGGAAAGGCCGATCCGCTAAACAAAATGCCGGAGATCAACGTTCGGGGAAACGCAAAGGAATCAGTGCTGACACTTGATAAAGCTCCCGCCCTGTCGGAATGGAACGGCGGCTTCCACACCGGACAACTGCTTACCTCCATGCGCATTATCGCCGGGAAATCTCGCCAGGTTCGGCTCTATATTCCGGATGTTGATATTTCTCAGCCCCTCGGGCTGGTCGTGCTGCCCGATGGTGAAACCTGGTTTGATCACCTTGGCGTATGCGCGGCAATTGACGCCGCCATAAATAACAGGCGCATCGTGCCCGTGGCTGTACTGGGCATTGACAACATTAATGAACATGAACGCACTGAGATACTCGGCGGGCGCAGCAAACTGATAAAGGATATCGCCGGACATCTGCTGCCGATGATTCGCGCTGAACAACCGCAGCGTCAGTGGGCAGACCGTTCGCGCACAGTGCTGGCCGGGCAGAGCCTCGGCGGGATCAGTGCGCTAATGGGGGCTCGTTACGCACCGGAAACGTTCGGTCTGGTGCTCAGCCACTCTCCTTCAATGTGGTGGACGCCAGAAAGAACCAGTCGACCAGGCTTGTTCAGCGAAACCGATACCTCATGGGTGAGTGAGCATCTGCTTTCTGCCCCACCGCAGGGCGTACGTATCAGCCTGTGCGTGGGATCGCTGGAAGGTTCGACAGTGCCTCACGTTCAGCAGCTTCACCAGCGGCTGATTACCGCTGGCGTCGAAAGCCATTGCGCAATCTACACCGGTGGTCACGATTACGCATGGTGGCGCGGTGCACTGATTGACGGGATTGGTTTACTACAGGGTTGAGTTGACCCACAAACACTTTCAGGAAACGGTACAGACTTCCTGAATAAATCAAATAGTCACCTGCGGAAAAGGAATAATCATCAGATGTATGCCCGCGAGTATCGCTCAACACGCCCGCATAAAGCGATTTTCTTTCATCTTTCTTGCCTCACCCTTATCTGTAGTGCGCAAGTTTATGCGAAGCCGGATATGCGGCCACTGGGGCCGAATATAGCCGATAAAGGCTCCGTGTTTTACCATTTCAGCGTCACCTCTTTCGACTCTGTCGATGGCACACGCCATTATCGGGTATGGACGGCCGTGCCGAATACAACCGCACCGGCATCGGGTTACCCGATTTTATATATGCTTGACGGTAACGCAGTTATGGATCGCCTGGATGACGAACTGCTCAAACAATTGTCAGAAAAAACACCGCCAGTGATCGTGGCTGTCGGGTATCAGACCAACCTCCCTTTCGATCTCAACAGCAGGGCTTACGACTATACGCCAGCAGCAGAAAGCAGAAAAACAGATCTCCACTCAGGGCATTTTAGCCGTAAGAGTGGTGGCAGCAACAACTTCCGCCAGTTACTGGAAACGCGTATTGCCCCAAAAGTGGAACAGGGACTGAATATCGATCGGCAACGCCGCGGCTTATGGGGGCACTCCTACGGCGGCCTCTTCGTGCTGGATTCCTGGCTGTCCTCCTCTTACTTCCGGTCGTACTACAGCGCCAGCCCGTCGTTGGGCAGAGGTTATGATGCTTTGCTAAGCCGCGTTACGGCGGTTGAGCCTCTGCAATTCTGCGCCAAACACCTGGCGATAATGGAAGGCTCGGCGACACAGGGTGATAACCGGGAAACGCATGCTGTCGGGGTGCTGTCGAAAATTCATACCACCCTCACTATACTGAAAGATAAAGGCGTCAATGCCGTATTTTGGGATTTCCCCAACCTAGGACACGGGCCGATGTTCAATGCCTCCTTTCGCCAGGCACTGTTAGATATCAGTGGTGAAAACGCAAATTACACAGCAGGTTGTCATGAGTTAAGCCACTAAACACTGCCCGCTTTTACGCGGGCAGTACGCCTGAAACACTACGATCAGAATGATGCGGTAACTCCGGCATAGTAAGTCCGGCCTGGCTCGTTATAGGTATTCGCCCCTTCAGAAGATCGGAAGATCTGTTTATTGAGGATATTACTGACGCCGACATTAAGACGCAGATTTTTATTAATATCGTAATTGAAGTTCGTCCCCACCAGTGAATAAGCGCCCAGCTCTTTACCTGACAGACCGCCAGTATCTTCACTGCGGGTTTCCGCATGAGTACGCGGTTTTTGTCTGCCATATAACGTCCAGTTGACGCTGGCAGAAAACGCCTGGGTGATGGTCCAGTTAAGCGAGTTATTGATAGTATATTTCGGGATGACCGACAGAGGATTACCGGTGTCTTTTTGCTCCGAAGTGATCATCCATGTGGCATTGGTATTCCAGTTCAGACGATCTTTCACCAGTGGGAAAGACATACTGGCTTCGATACCGTCCACCAGAGCTTTCCCGCCATTCTGCCACTTGAGGATATATGCGCCTGAAGCGGTTTGCCCGATAACGTTATCCCCGGCCACGATCTTATTCTGGTAATCATTGCGGAAGTAGGTCACACTTGCGTGGTAATCTTCCCAGGTGAACTCCAGCCCAATTTCTTTATTGACGCTGATTTCCGGATCGAGATCTTTATTACCGATCAGGTAGCACCCGCCTGATGTAATATCTTTTGGACAGCCATTGCCTTTCGAGTAGAGCAGATAGCCTTCACTGGATTGATACAGGTTTGGGGCTTTAAAGGTTCGGGCAACCCCTGCTTTGACTTTGAAATAATCGCCCAATTCCTGCGAAAGATTCAGACTGGGGCTGAAGTTCCCGCCGGAGTCGCTGAGATAATCAAAGCGCAGGCCGGGAATGATATTCGTGCCAGGAACCGGCTCAATGTTATCTTCAATATACAGCGCACTGATTTGAGAATGATTTTTACTGCTGCGATCCGCAGCAGAGCCAGAAATACCGCTGATATCACTGTCATTCACCGTCAGGCTGGTAGAGGAAGGATCATCGAGCTTATCGCGGTTCCACTCTGCACCAACGGTCAGCGTTTGATCAACCATCACATTCAAAGGAATATTAAGCTCGCCGCTGGTTCGCCAGGAACTCAGGCGATTGGTCGTAAACTTTTCACCCGCTAAAATACGCCCTTCACCACCGCCGGATAATCCTTCATTCATGCGGGTATTATTGGTTTTCTCGTAATAAACACCAAAGCGACTTTGTCCCCAGTCCCAGATACCATTATGCGTAATGCCATAATTCTGTCGGTACAGGCGGTTCGTCTCTTTGCCGGATTTTGCCAGGCTTTCGGTAACTGCACTGGAAGAACTGTTTTGCGTATCGCCCGCATAGATATTCCCCTGGCGGCTATATCCGGCTTCGAAATCGAGAATCTGCTGCGGATTTAATTTCCACGAGACAACGCCGTTAATATCTTTGTTACGTACCCCTTCATGCCCGGCTGCGTTTTTCGTACCGACCGGAGAATTAATATCCCAACTGTCAGCATCCGTTTTATTCAGGTTACCATACAAACGCGTGGTAAGAGCATTACCAGCCAGAGGCCCACTAAGGCTGAAATTGGCGCGACGCGTAGCGCCCTCATCGCTACTTTCCGGCTGATTGGTGTATAACGACAGCGAACCGTGCCAGTCGTTGGTGGGACGTTTGGTAATGATGTTCACCACCCCCCCGGCTGCCCCCGAACCGTAGCGCGCCGCCGCAGGGCCGCGGATCACTTCAATACGCTCAACCTGTTCCGGTGGCACCCAGTTGGTGTCACCGCGGGTATCACGCTCTCCACGCCAGCTATAACGCACGGAGTTACGTGACGTCACCGGTACACCATCAATTAAAATTAAGGTGTTTTCCGGCCCCATACCACGAATATCGATCTGGCGGTTGTTACCGCGTGTGCCCGAGGCGCTATTGCCGGTAAGATTGACGCCAGGCATTTTACGAATAATATCTGAAAGGTCGTTTACCGGAGGGGTCTTTTTAATATCCTCGCTGGTAATAACCGACACGCCCGGCTGCTGTTTTAATACCTGCTCAGCGGTGGCTTCCACCACCAGAGTCTCGTCATTATCATCGTCGGAGGATTTGGCTACTGATACCTGGCTATTCAACCCAACCAGGAGCACAGTTAGCGACCAGAGGATTTTGTTAATTCTCATACCTATTCCCTAATAAATGCCTAACTTAAAATGTTTGATCGTTAAGCTCACATCCTTGCCAGATATTTTTTACTGCCATTATTGTTTTTATATAAGAATGATAATTAATATCATTTAGCAAAAAAAAAGCAATCCCTCACAAGATAAATATATTGATTTTTCATAAATATCAAATTGATATATAACATATGTTTTTTATTTCATTGCACTTGTCGATCATCGGGAATTTTGTCACAATTTCTCACGGATAGTGTTCACATTGTTTCTGACCTGCATTTCAGGCGCGGGCGCTGCTTATGTATATAAGGGCCTGTGGTCGACGAATCAGCATAATCAGATCTTCCTGCGAACAATTTCTTTCAGCGTATCAGGCAGCACTATCGGATTATCTACGAGCGTTTTTGATTCACATTGTGTGTGAAACTTCATACATCATGATTCGCTTTCCCTACTCAGTTCTGATGATTGTTTTTTATTCTATTAACACGGAGTTAAGATTCTACCCTCGGTGTCCTCATTATTAATGAGGAATGCTACCTATCTAAAAACTGACCGAAACTTTGGGGCATCCCTGGAGGTTTCCAAGGAGAAAAAGGTGACAGTGATAGTGCCACATTGTGAGGAAATTCCTGAGAAACTCCTGGTTCACACACATAATTCAGGAGTTTGCCATAGATAGTAACCAATTGTTTTATATTTTAAGACCATTAAATACGCGGCTACGATAGCGCTTTATATAATCATAAACTGTAGAGATAAAATATCTGCTTCTCTGATAACACTAATTGAGTGTCTTAAACTAAGTAATTTCATTTTTCCCCCTTTAAAAGCAATATATGTGCAATAGTTGAAGTTAAAGCTGTGCTGCCAGAGTTGATAATAATTGTTCTGTCTGTTGCCATGATATGCATTCATCAGTAACAGACTGACCATACTCTAGCGGAAAACTATCGGATTGTTTTCCATCTTGTAAAAAGCTTTCCACCATAATGCCAGCTACATATCCTGGTATTTTTTTCCGATTATCTATAACTTGACGTGCAACGGAAATTTGCCGTTTAGCCACTTTACCGCTATTACCATGGCTACAATCAATTATCAGACGATGGTTAATACCCTCATCATGCATTAATTTCACTGCCTTAGTTATATCAGACAAACCATAGTTAGGTTCTCTACCTCCACGTAATATTAGATGTCCATGTGGATTGCCATCGGTTAATAGTGTAGATATACTATTTGTTAAAGATGTCATATATACAATATGTTGTTCACGGGCTGCAATAATAGCGTCAATAGCTAAGTTAATATTTCCATCAGTACTGTTTTTAAATCCAACTGGACAATGTAAACCAGACGCAAGTTGACGATGCGTTTGTGATTCAGTGGTTCTGGCACCAATAGCACCCCAACATATTAAATCAGCAATATAGGGAGTAAGAAAAGGATCGAGGAATTCTGTAGCGGTTGCGACACGCATCGTTGTGATTGAAGACAAACACTGGCGAGCATATCGTATCCCTTTCTCAACATCATAACTTCCATTTAGATCAGGATCGTGCATTATTCCCTTCCAGCCTTTACGGGTTCGAGGTTTCTCAAAATAAGTGCGCATTACAATGTACATTTTCGATAAGTACTTATTCTGTAATACGAACAATCGCTTCGCATAATCAACTGCGGCCTGAACGTCATGGATTGAGCATGGACCAACAATCACAAGTAAGCGAGGATCTTTTCCCAGCAAAATATTCGCTATAATATCTCGTTGCAGAGAGATCCGGTAATGACTCCAACTTATTGATAGTGTTTTATGTTCAGATAATGCCCGATGACTTTGTCATGCAGCTCCACCGATTTTGAGAACGACAGCGACTTCCGTCCCAGCCGTGCCAGGTGCTGCCTCAGATTCAGGTTATGCCGCTCAATTCGCTGCGTATATCGCTTGCTGATTACGTGCAGCTTTCCCTTCAGGCGGGATTCATACAGCGGCCAGCCATCCGTCATCCATATCACCACGTCAAAGGGTGACAGCAGGCTCATAAGACGCCCCAGCGTCGCCATAGTGCGTTCACCGAATACGTGCGCAACAACCGTCTTCCGGAGCCTGTCATACGCGTAAAACAGCCAGCGCTGGCGCGATTTAGCCCCGACGTATCCCCACTGTTCGTCCATTTCCGCGCAGACGATGACGTCACTGCCCGGCTGTATGCGCGAGGTTACCGACTGCGGCCTGAGTTTTTTAAATGGCGGAAAATCGTGTTGAGGCCAACGCCCATAATGCGGGCTGTTGCCCGGCATCCAACGCCATTCATGGCCATATCAATGATTTTCTGGTGCGTACCGGGTTGAGAAGCGGTGTAAGTGAACTGCAGTTGCCATGTTTTACGGCAGTGAGAGCAGAGATAGCGCTGATGTCCGGCAGTGCTTTTGCCGTTACGCACCACGCCTTCAGTAGCGGAGCAGGAAGGACAGCTGATAGAAACAGAAGCCACTGGAGCACCTCAAAAACACCATCATACACTAAATCAGTAAGTTGGCAGCATCACCGCCATCGCAATATCACGCCCTGAAGCACCACCAGAAACAGAATCTAATTCATTTAGAGTCAGAGTTCTCATATGATCTCCTTTTTATCTTATCGGATATTGAATAATAATTATCACCAACAAAGTAACATATTGCAGACATTAATATAGAGAAGCAAAATGTATGCATGGATAAAAAGTCCTTTCCTCTAAAAACACAATCATATATAGCTAATGCAATATATATTGCGGTGGCATTTATTATAAATGCAAATAACAACTCTAATTTTGTTCTTTTTCTATCCATTACTTTTTATCCCATTACTTTCTATCCCATTACCATACAAACACTAACGATAATGATTATCGTTCACATAGTCAAGAGTGAAGGGGAGGGGGCCCTCACCCCCTATAAGGGGTCCGCTTGGAAAACGGATTTCCCCACGTCAAGAGAATTGAGTTGAACGAGTGGTTACATCCAAGCCAGCTAACTCACTGAACGTAAAGGATGTACGAAATGCTCCTACCGTCCGATAACCATTTGGCTTACTTCCGTACATTCCCTTGCGTAGATGTTCAGAATTGTACGATTTCGGACACCAAAACCGCTGTTGTCCCGCCATTCTGGCGATTCCTGAAAGTCATTTGACTAAAAAATAGTCTTAACGTGGTTTATTTTCCGAATTCCAAGCGGCCCGCCCTACATTTATACAATGTCCGGCAGGGCATAAAAGGGGCGAAAGAAAATACCTGGGCGAAGTCGCTGAACATCATTCTGGCGATTTCAATAAAGGTACTTGCTCACGCTCTGTCATTTTCTGAAACTCTTCATGCTGCATTTCGATTTTCCTTCTAAGATCATAACTCGCATACCTGTTCTTTTTATGTATATCTATATCTATTTTTGTGACGAGTTCAAACCACAATGTTCGCACTCCCCATGCAGCGTTATGAAACATTTCCGCAACGGCTATAGAGTCTGTATTAACTGCTTCAGTCATGTAGTCGCTAATACGTTCAGCGGTAATTTTCGTTATTTCATCGTAATTCATTTTATCTCCTACAAGATTATTTAATGGAATGCAAAATATCTGGCCTGATAATAATGTTCCAGAATTAATATCTGCAGGCTATGTTAAGTTGTCCCCACACACAATCTACCTGTTTTCTCGTGTGTGCCACAGGAGCAATACATAAATAGTCTGGCCATTAAGTTCGTAACCAGCTGCTGTAGCTCTTAGTTTGTTTTCTTTGACATTAGGCTCGGCCCTTATAGCCTTTGGTCTTCCGGCCACAGTTGTTGGTTTTGTTGGCGTAGTTATTGCAGGTGCTATTGGTGCATTTATCGATGATAAATTTGTTGATGAGTTGAATCACAAGATCATAAAATAATTAAAAGGAAGGCAGTGTTACTGCCTCCCTTTAAAATATTTAATGACAAGCAATGGCATCAGTAAAATCGCATATGTCATGGTTAAAACAGTAAAGTAAATGGAGCAGTATAAAATAAAAAGAGTGATGACATTATGAGATAATAATTTAAAAAAACCACCTGCTGTTGTTAGTTCCAGATTATAGAACAGTGTGATATAAATCAGAATGGCATAAAAAACGGCCCCCCAGAAACAGGATTGCACAACAAGTTTTCTTGTTACTGGCTTTATGATTTCTCTTGTCTTATATGTGCAAAGAAAAACGAGAATACCCATAACTGGTGCTGTCTTGTTGTAGTTTGACATAAGTGCTGTCATGACGGGATCATGCAATGATGTAATAGAAGGGAGAAATGCAACCTTATTATATAAGTAGTACAGCACTTGAGAATATGGATTATTTATCCGAAGTATTAATATAGCCATTAATGGAATAATACCGATTATGGAAAATGCATATAATATTTCGTTTGCTTTCTTGTTCTTATCTTTATTGCTGGTCATATATATACCTTTTTGTATTTTTATATATAGATTATATATCAGAGTTCTCAATATATTTCCAGTATTTAATGGAGTGTACAGATATATATCTTATATATGGTAGTTCAGGTGCTTCCCTACCATTTTTAACGGCATATCCGGCAAACAATGTTATGGGGAGCCTCTCTCATGGGGTTCGTTCGCCGGTGTAAGCGTTAGCCAGCCGCGAACTCTATTATCTTATTAACTTATAAGGAGTTATGTATGGAAACCTTAACTGTTCATGCACCATCACCATCAACTAACTTACCAAGTTATGGCAATGGTGCATTTTCTCTTTCAGCACCGCATGTTCCTGGTGCTGGACCTCTTTTAGTCCAGGTTGTTTATAGTTTTTTCCAGAGTCCAAACATGTGTCTTCAGGCTTTAACTCAACTTGAGGATTACATCAAAAAACATGGGGCTAGCAACCCTCTCACATTGCAGATCATATCGACAAATATTGGTTACTTCTGTAACGCCGACCGAAATCTGGTTCTTCACCCTGGAATAAGCGTTTATGACGCTTACCACTTCTCAAAACCAGCGCCAAGTCAATATGACTATCGCTCAATGAATATGAAACAAATGAGCGGTAATGTCACTACACCAATTGTGGCGCTTGCTCACTATTTATGGGGTAATGGCGCTGAAAGGAGCGTTAATATCGCCAACATTGGTCTTAAAATTTCCCCTATGAAAATTAATCAGATAAAAGACATTATAAAATCTGGTGTAGTAGGTACATTCCCTGTTTCTACAAAGTTCACACATGCCACTGGTGATTATAATGTTATTACCGGTGCATATCTTGGTAATATCACACTGAAAACAGAAGGTACTTTAACTATCTCTGCCAATGGCTCCTGGACTTACAATGGCGTTGTTCGTTCATATGATGATAAATACGATTTTAACGCCAGCACTCACCGTGGCGTCATCGGAGAGTCGCTCACAAGGCTCGGGGCGATGTTTTCTGGTAAAGAGTACCAGATACTGCTTCCTGGTGAAATTCACATTAAAGAAAGTGGTAAGCGATAATATAAGGGCCGGGATTCCGGCCTTTTTATGCAGCCTTTATAACAGTGTATTAGTCATTCGCATATTCAACATATCCCTCTTCACAATGGTACATGCCATAATACATTCTCTTACCCTCCGGACCTTCAGCTTTAAATGGGACAAGAAGTGTTTTTTCATCTTCAACATCTGTTAAACTTCTCTCAATCTTTTCCCATGTAATTTTCGGGATTTCTGTACCAAGAAGTTGTACATCGTTGTCCCAGCGTTTCATTCTTTGCAGGTAATCATTTTTTACAAACGTTCTGGCCTGTTCATCGCTGACCTGATAGCATGCCGGACCTTTATCTTCAGACCAGAAAAAAACAGCAGCAAGAGCAATAATCGTTAAAATAAAAATAAATTTCATGCTAATTACTTTCATAAAATCTCCACAACTTCTGTCGTTCATTCGATATAAAAAAACATTACGAATATATCCGTACAATGTGAGCATACTGTGAAGTGGCTTTAACAATTATGAAATAATACAAGAGATCACATATTGCAGTGGTCTCTTCTTTTATAGAATAAATCACAATTCATAATTATGATTTGTGACTTATGCGTGTCTGTTTTTCAGCATTGTGACAGCATCGGACTCAGGAATCGAAAACTGCACCCGGTGCCGTGCAGCCACATCCAGCGCAAACACCTTCGTGTACACCTCTGTCGAACTAATCGACTTGTGCCCCATCAGGCTCTGCAGCACCTTCAGCGGAATACCAGCATACAGCATATGCATCGCGTAGGAATGGCGGAAAGTATGTGGGGTAACCGGAACAGAGAACGTCACGCCGTCGGCCGCAGCGGCCTCTACAGCTTCATTCAGCCAGGTGCGAACTGTGCGGTCGGTGATTCCCCAGATGCGCGCCTTCTCCATTCTTCCGGTTCGTTTGTTTCTGCGCTCCAGTGGGATTTTCAGCGTGGCCACCATCATCTGCAGTTGGCTGACGTATTGTGTATCGGACAGGGGAACCAGGCGATGCACCTGACTGCCAGCAGGGACACGGCCTGCCGTTCTGGTCGCTTTTTCAGTCCGTTGTTTGAGCGTGGCCAGCTGTACGAACGGATATGGCGGCGCCAGAGAAAAATCTCCCCGCGTCAGCGCCAGCGCTTCGTTTATACGTGCGCCCGTGTTCCACAGGGTGGCCAGCAACATTTTGCGGTGCAGATCCGGTACATAGTGGAGCAGGGCGCTGATCTCCGGCGCCAACAGATATTTTGGTAATTCGTCCTGCACAAGTGCCATCTGACGTAGTGCCAGCGCAGCCGGGTAATCAATGGCAACAGGTAATGTTGCCGGAGGCGTTAAAAAAGAACCAGGCAGGGAAAGCAATTGTGGGCCACTCATGATGTCCCCTTTATGAAATCCTCAATCTCTTGCTCGGTCTTTTTAGACTTCTTTACCATTTCGTACTCCTTTTGGAGTGTTTTACCTCTGGCTTTCAACAATACCAACCTCGTTGGCGATAGTGTATCGGAAAGGCCGTGCAGAGGGAGGCCACATAACATTCTCAGTTCTCGTGATAACCGCAGTGCTTTTACTCCCAACATAGCTGCGTTTTTATGCAAACTATATTCACCCGCTCCACCATAAGGAGTATCTTCAACAAACACATTATCTACACACACGACAGCTTCGTAGCTGAGAACAGAGAGTTCGCTGAGCCTATACATCAGGCCAGAAGGAAGGGAGCGCCAGTTACCAGATACCGGGGAATAATCGATTTCCGGTAATAAGAACTCAGCTTCTCCTCTGCCATCCTGATCGTGCTCCACAGTTGCTGTTGCTGCTGGAGCGCAACGCTGCGCAAATCGCTCAAGTAAAAAAACCAGTTCTGTACTAATGTAAAGACGCTCGCTGGCCAGCTTCGCTGCTGCAGTTCTCTCCTCACGTCTGAGTGTGAAGTGGTGAGTAAGGAACACCGCTCCGACAGCAGATGCGATGGTCGATACAGCTGTAATTATCTGCGGCCCCAGACTGGCGCTGTCCTTCACCACCTTCACGCCTTCGGTCGCAATAAACCAGTCAGCCATGTTTATTCCTTTATTGTTGAGAAATCCCGCCTTCTGTATGTATTCAGCGGTCGGCAGCCAGTTCTTCAGCCAGCTTCACAAAGCCTTTGTGCTCAGTCTGCAGGTAATGGCTGTAAATCCGGGCATCACGTTCTGTGAGCCCGGATGGATTGCCGGTGAAGTAACGTTGCAGCACCGCAATACAGTGATTGTAGGTATCGAGATCATATTCCCAGTTTCCCAGCTCACCGGCCGCATCCAGCTCCCGGCGAAACTGCTCGTATTTACGGAGCAGAATGCCAAGACCTAATTCTGTTGCAGCATAAACATTATTTTCTCCTGGCGCGGAAATCGCATTACGGATTTTTTCAAAAGCATAACTGAAATCATTTCTCTCATTGAATGCAGTAAACATGTCCTTTCCTCAGTTGAATAGTTAGCCGTGCAATTTTACCACACCTCAATCATCGCCAGATGAGTGCCACTCTGTTGAGAACAGTGACTTTCACAAAAAATGAATTTCACATACTGAAATAATAAGTAGCCATATAGAAACGCAGTTAAATTACCGGAGAGCCGTTTCCGTCAGATCCGACTTTCCGGAATATCACAACTTTCCGGAAGTGTACCACGCTGAGAAAATAATCATATCGCTGTTTTCCGCCCCTGCGCGGCGCATCACAGGTCAGGGAGATGACACAACATATAGTGTCATGAGCAGCTGAATGAGATACCACATGTTGTGCTGACAGGAGGTGGCGTTGTGTGGGGGGAGAGGAAGATCCGTAACAGCCGGAAACCGGATCTGTGCGGCAGAGAACGGGCAGGAGATATGATAATTAAGCAGCACACATAAAATCATATCTGATATGATTTTCACCATTAAATATAAAACCATACCTGATATTATCATAAATCAATAACACACAAATCATGCAGGATGTGATTTTTACCTTTAAGAACATTATCAGATGGAGCGTGCAGGATGGATGAAGAAAGGGTGTTTTCACTCAGCTATGAACAACTAACCCGGTTTACGGAACGACGCATCCGGGAATGCAATCTGGACAGCCAGGGCGCGATTTATCTCTGCGAGTCAGCCAAAGCCGGAGCCGTGCTGATCTTCTGGCATGAACTGGCCATAAATGGCTATGCCTCAATGAATGCCATAAAGAGACAGGAGCTCATTGACGCCGACTTTCAGCGCCTCAGAAAGCTCATCTGGCCGGAGGATGACTGGAAATGACTCAGAGCCGCCGACCGTCGCCACTGCAGCGGAGAGTGCTGATTGTGCTGGCTGCCCTTGATGAAAAACGGCCAGGACCCGTGCTGACGCGGGACATAGAACGGGTGCTGGAGCGAAGCGGGGAAGCCCCGGTCTACGGGCCAAACCTGCGCGCCTCCTGCCGTCGTCTGGAGGATGCCGGCTGGCTGCGTACCCTGCGCGCTCCGAACCTGCAGCTGGCAGTGGAGCTGACGGACGCCGGCCGGGCCGTGGCACAGCCTCTGCTGCTGGCAGAACAGGACCGCCTCCGGGCAGAACAGCGTGCGGCAGAAGTCGTCGTACTGCCGCTGGTCCCGGCAGCAGGTCTGCCCGCAGATGGCACTTCTGCCACTGATCTGGAGGTGGAGCTGAACGGCATAACGTATCAGGCCTGCCGTGGGGATTTTGTGGTGCGTCTCGACGGCAGCACCTGTCTGCAGTTATGGAATAAAGAAGGCAGAGTGGTACGCCGGGAGGGCGATCCGCTGGAAGTGGCGCAGTGGCTGCAGGCCTGTCATGATGCCGGAATAGAAGTTCGTGTACAGGTTAATGAAAGCGTCACTCCGTAAAAACATGCCAGCACGGTTTACACATCACCCCATGGTGGCAGCCGGTTAACTTTCCTGCGCCACCAGTGGAAAGAGGCCGTGAGCAGTCCGAACAAAAAACCACCCGTGATACTTATAATTATGGCCTCACCTGCCACCATTCCTGACGGCCCCCGGTAGATAAACCACATTGCACATCCCCAGGAAATGCCCCATAAGCTCCCCATCAACAGCGTGACCTGCCAGAACGGCATAAAGGGTAATGGCGGAAGCCGGATACCCAGCCGCCAGAGAATACACAGAAGAGGAGGGGCATAATTGCTCCGCCACATCTTTTTGCTGTCCATCAGGGCAATGGCCCGGGCTTTTTTCTGCTCAAAGGTCACAGGAGCACCTCCGTTCCATGATGTAAACGTGACACAGCTTATTGTTATTGATTATTATTATCATGCTGTGATTATGTTATCACGCACCGGTACACGATAACAATAAAGGAGAAAACAGATGAAACTGGATATATCTGTAAAGTATTTACTGAAGAGCCTGATACCAAGCCTCATTATTCTTACAGTTTTTTATCTGGGATGGAAAGATAGCCAGGAAAATGCAAGAATGTTTTATGCGTTCATCGGATGCATTATCAGTGCCATTACTTTTCCTTTTTCAATGAGGATAATACAGAAAATGGTAATAAGGTTTACAGGGAAAGAATTCTGGCAAAAAGACTTCTTTACAAATCCAGTTGGCGGAAGCTTAACTGCAATATTTGAATTATTCTGTTTCGTTATATCAGTTCCTGTGGTTGCCATTTACTTAATTTTTATATTCTGCAAAGCCCTTTCAGGAAAATGAAAGGGCATCATTATGTGTCAGATACCAATAAGTTTATTGACCTGCTCAATAAACTTATCATTAACAAACGCACTCACAGCCGCCATAATAATTGCAAAACCCAGAATACCTACAGGGGTTCCCAGCATGACGGAAAACGTCCATGCTGTAACTGCTGAAGCAGCTCTTCCTGCTGCCAGTGATTCAAGTTTTACAAAAAATGGACGCCAGTTGTCCGTTTTTACAGCCTTTTGTAACTCCACAGCAACATCATAACGATCAATAACTTTTCCGGTAAAACCAAATGCCTTACTGAACAGCTTAAAATTCTCCGCCATATGGACCTGATTAATAGCTTCCAGGGCTTTAGAAATGGCCATGCGATCTTGTATGCTATATTTCTTGTTCAGATTATTACGGAATTTATCAAAAGCGTTCAGTGCATCATCCACACTCTTAATCTGTTTCCCTTGAGATACAGAAGCCAGCTCCTTAGCAAGTTCGGATGCTTGTTTACCGAACTCATCATATATCGTTCTGTAGAAATCAGAGGTGAGTTTTATGGCATCCTTTATCATATTTATTTCATCCCTTTTTCTTTTCTCTTCAGCTATTTTCTGATTTATGTCAGCAAGCTGGCTACGGATATTCTCTTTTTCCTTCAACAGGGCGTTAAGAGCATCATTTGCATGCTTTTGTTCATTTGTTCTGGCACTGACGTTATTTCTCGCCGAATTTACCGCAGATTCAGCAGAGGTGATTTTATTTCTGGCATCAAGCAATCGTTGCCGTAACTTATCCCATTCAGCAACTTCAGCATTATAAATTTTCTTGTCACCTTCCACATCCTCTGTCACCACCGGATTCCGGTCATTCAGAATATTGCGTTTATAGTCCAGACCGGAATGGGTCAGAAGATAATTCAGGTTTGCACGGTTATCGATGACCGCGCTGGTTGTGATTTTTATCGTACCGGCAAATCTCGGATCACCACTCACAACAATAGAATGATTTGTTGATGAACGCCCCGGGAATTTTTCAGGGGAAACTATCGTTTTGCCGTCAGGCGTGTTTTTCTGTTGCGTCAGCTGTTGTTCAGCTCTGGTTAATGCATTACGGGCCGTCTTAAGCGATTCCGTCACCGAACTGAGTTTATTCCGGGCCTCTGAAATGGCCCTGTCATTCCGTGTCTGCTGCCCGAGCAGACGGGCCTGTTGTGCATCAAGAACGGCAAGGGCTGCCCCGCCATTTTTTTCCAGCTCTGACAACCGCGTGTCCAGAATACCTTTTCTGCGCTCGTATTCAGCAAGCATATCAGCGGCCTTCTTGTCTGCGTTCTGCGCATCCTTCTGCCGTTTTTCAGCCTGTTCGATTAACGACCTGGCCTCGCGGGGAGATATACGAAGAGAATCAGCATCAGCAAACAGCATCCGGCTCTCTGTATGCAGCCGGAGGGCATCATATCCGGCGATTTCAGTACGGAATCCGTATTCTCTCAGCTCTGCCTGCAGGAGTCTGAACTCCTGTCGTGTAATATCAGCGACATCTGCGTTTCCGGCACGGAGTGTTTTCAGTGTGTTTTCATCTTTTTCCCTTGCAGCAATTGCCGCAGAAAGGCGTTTTCCGGCTTCAGTACGCTTATTCTCATTCTCTTTCTGCTGCACGCTGAGCGTGTTTTTGTACGCTGTGATTTCCTTGTCCCTTTTTTCGATATCACTTCGGGTTGGGGAATCATCGACCCACTCGTTTCCGCCCCAGATGGTTTTGTTCCCGAAGGAACTCCATGCAGGCGGGGTACCATGAAAAACATCGACACGTGGAGGGTTTACATAAATATCAACGGCCATAATTTCATGGCCATCTGAATCATACCCCAGCGATTCTGCACCGGGATTTGTAATACGTACAGGGTCAGACATTCGGTATCTCCTTCATCCTCTGAGGAAAACAAATGAATTAACTGCTTACGTATATGGATACATATACAGTATTAATTTATTAAGGAGAAAATGGCATGTCAAGATTTAATGATAGTGATTATCATTAACATGAAGTGGTGTTAAACCGTTCAGAAAGCCTGCTGACGTTGTGGCAGCATCACAGTCTGGGTATTCTCTGGTGCAATACAAAAACCGGACTTTCCCGTAACAACAGACAATGTTACGGGAAAAGTTACAGAACTGAGCCACAAAATATCTCAGTACCTGAGATGCATAAAAACACCGTACATATGTTTCTCAAAAGGGGGATGATCGTTATCCAGCCATTTCGGTGGATCGGTATGCAGAACACCAATCTGCTTCATGCCGGTATGCTGCCTGGATTTTCTCGCGCAGTAATCACTGTCTTCATATCCCATCGTTTCGATGACCACTCTGGCCGTCTTTCCGTCAGGAGCCCTTGCTGTAACAATGAAATCCGGCAGTACATATTTCTTTTCACCATTAACATAAACTTCTGTATCAAACAGGGGCCTTTCCAGACTTAATTCCGGCGTACCTGGCTTTCTTTTAAGCCAGCTGGCCACATTCAGAAGAGCAGTGAGCGTGTTTCGTTCCAGTTTGCTGTCCACAGGCACCGGACATGTCAGTTGATAAAGAGCATGAGCATACCCTTCACTGCAGATGATTCTGCCATCGGCACTCCGGCAAAAAGCAAGAATAACCCAGTAAGGGGGACGTATTCCGCCCTGCGCTTCACCATTAATACTGATCCCCCGCACAGGTCTGATGACCTGAATATTACCGTTCGCCCAGTGAATTTCCACAGCATCACGACAGATGTGCTGCGCCATAAAAATCTGAAAGAACATATGCTTTCTTCTGGCAGGCCAGTGTCGTTCTGAATTCTCCAGCGTTTCCATTAACCGCTCCTGAGACCTTTCAGACATTCCAGGCCGGAAATGGATAATTTCAGATAAGGATCTTCCCGAATATACTCCTGCTGCAGTGTAACCTGCCGTATGGCATCAAGACACTCACGATAATTAGTCCGGATACGGGGATTAGCCAGGGAATCCAGTTTATTCAGCCCAGCATCGTCAATAAGAGACAGGAGTAAACGGGCAAGGCGCAGACGTTTCTTGCGAACGGAGGAGCTCTCACCATTATGGTAAGCAGAGCGGGCCTGCAGTCTGATAACAGAATTACTGTCATCAGGTGGTAAAAAGTTTCTGTAATTTATACGGGTGCTAACGGGATGCCGGCTTGCTCCGGAAGATGTTTCCTCTTCATTTCCGGATAACTGACGATACATGGGGCATTCAGGTGCATGCTCATGATTAAAACTGGACAGATAAAGAGTACCCGTATTGTTTTTAAGAGCAGCAAAATTCATGGCCGGCGAATCTCCCGGAATACAGTCACACTGTAACCATGCATCATACTCACGCATTTCCCGGAGAATATCATTGGCCAGGTTATGTAGTGCCATGGTTGCTGGCTTTTTCAGTCCACAGACCGTCTTTACTGCAGTCTCTTCCTCACTGCTAAGCTCCCGAATCACTTTGCCCCGGGGATTCTTCTTTACAAGTATCATTGGCATAATGAAAGCACTCCTTATGTACATGCTTAAACAGTAAGTAAAATATACAAAGAACACCCCATGAAACAAAGGCAGAGATGAACTGTGCGCCCCGATATCTTCTTCTGATATCCTTTCAAATGAATTGTTTTTATTTATATCATGACAACATTAAAGTGAGAGAATATATCAACCATGTTTCTGTCAGGGTTCAGTAGAATATCAATTCGACTGTCACGCCATAACTGTTACTACCTCGAGTATAAATATTCAGAGAACGGACTTATTAGCCATGAAAAATCACCTGATGGGAAATTTACTAATTTATGAATTGTGATATTATTAAAGAGTAAAACCAGCCAGCCGAGGTATTTATGGGAAAAAATCAGGAAGAAAGGAAAACTCCCGTCATTGTGGTGAAAAAACGTCGTACTTTTTCGCTACCGTCCTTATCCGAAAAAACAGATATTATCGCACCTGTATTTACTGAACAGACGGCAGAATCAGCCCCCGCCGGAATAAATTCATCTGCCGTCGAAACACATATCCCCGAAGCGCCAGCCAGGAAGAAGAAAAAGAAAAGACACCGTTTTCCACGTCCCTCCCACTGGACCCGTGAGTATACTCACGAGTGCGTGGAAAAAATAAAGGCCCTGTTTCCTCATCTTCGTGCTGAAGGTGGTGGATTTATTCCCCTGAAAATTGGCATAAACAATGATATTTCGGCATTTCTGGCAGAACACCCGGAGACAGAACTGACCATGGACGAATGGCTCTGTGCAGTGTCCTGCATCACATCCCGCCGCGTATATCTGCAGCGGACAGCTGTCGCCGGCGTCCCACGTTATGGCCTGGATGGTCACCCCAAAGGGCAGGTCTCAGACTCTGAAGCACAGAGTGCCGGTCGCAGACTGGCGACATTAGAACAAAAGTGGCTCAGGATGCAGGCACAGCAGGAGAATATTTCTGGGCAATAAACACTCCTGATAACAGGTGGACATTACGTATCAGAAAAAATGGGAAGAGAATGTTATGTGTGATTCAGAAGCGGAGAAGATTTTATTCATCCTGAATAAACATGAACGGGCATACAGACGCCTGATCCCCGTATATATTTTTTTAGCTATAGTATTATGGATTTTACCTATTCTCCTGATTGTATACCTGTATTTCTGTATAGTTGACAATGAGTTTCTCAGAATCGGTTTCTGTATTGCATGGACAGCATACTACTTTCTTTCGCTTTTCAAGTATTTTGTAAAATACTTCTTTCCTCTCGATCGTGAAGATTTGCTTAAACTGATGGAGCTCGCCAAAGATTCTCCTGATGCGAAACAGGAGCTTCTTGAGCGTCTTTTGTCCGGAAAAAGAATGACCGGGCGGGATGAAATGGATATCAAGCGCATTCTAAAAACAAAGGAAGCACTTGATAACATCAGGAATTTTATTGATAAACAGCAGTTAACGAATAGTGATACTCCGAAGAAAAGCACGGTCCCAAATGAAGATAAAAAAGGCATAAGATGATGATCACAGGAAATGGAATAAACACTGTAACTGTCAATGGAAAAGTGAAACACATCACAGAACTGGATGATATAACACTTTGTTTAGAGTGGACAAAACTACGAGAGGAAAACAATCGTCTTTATGAAATTAATAACCAGGCAAACAGAGGATGGCGTGGTTTCATCCTAAGATTGATAGGGGTTAACCTGCCAGATAAAAGGACTGAGTTTACACAACGTCTCTTATTGACGCGCAAAATTTCGGGTTCGGTCATGAAAAAGTAACAAAACCGCGCAACAGACATAAATATGACAGTAGCCATGAAAAAGCAGAGAGAGACAGGGTGATACAGAAAAGTAACTATTTTTTAGCTATAGTATTATTGGTTTTACCTATTTTTGTGATTTTATTTCTGTATATTTGACAATGAGTCTCTCAGAATCGGTTTCTCGAAGTGACGAGCGATCAGAATGGAGACAAATAAATTCGGGAAACGAACCTTCACGGTAAGTTTTGTCACATTTATCATCCCTAAACATGAGAATTATCACCAAAACTAACCACCCAACCAACAGCAGCGCCGGGAGCAGCATTATAAAATCATGTACAGAGTTGCGTGACGACATGATAAGTTCTCATTCTCAATATGTTCTTTACCAGATTATACCAGTGATACTTTAACGCACCATCATTAATGCTAATGTATGCATACATTAGCATTAATGATGAAGGAGAAGAACAACAATGGCAGTCAACCCACTTATTTTTTGGATTTCTTAATTTTCGTCTGATAAAGCCGCTTTACCCGTTCAATTTCTGCCAGCGTTGCGGACCAGTGTAGTTCGGCGGCATGACGATATCTGGCAGCCATTTTTTCCACCATCTCCGGATTGCTGTCCGCGCTGCGGTGCTGACGCCCCTTCTCCCCAAAAACTTCAACAACCAGCCACTGGCTTCCGGTTCTGCCGAACAATGCCTTGCACAAACGTCTCACAGTCAGCGGGGTTAAATCTGGATCGGGATCGTAGGCAATGGTAGCAAAAATAAAGCGCAGCATTTCTGATGTCTTGTAACGCTTTACGCTGGCAGCCAGGCGTGAGGCACGTTGCGGTGCTTCCCAGCGGTCGTTACTGTAATTAGCCACTTCAGCCAGGGGTCGTCTCAGAAAACGGAAAATAAAGCACGCTAAGCCGGTTGCAGAGGCCGTAGCGGCCTGAACTTCCCCGCGCCGATCTTGGCGCTGCTGCGCCATAGGTAATCACCGGTCAGGTTGATGTGCTCCCAGCCGAGTGGCGACAGGTACTGCAATAGCGAGTCATCGACGGCATGACCATTGCCGCGCAACGCATGCGCCGCACGCTCCAGGTAGACCGTGTTCCACAGCACGATGGCCGCCGTCACCAGGTTGAGGCCGCTGGCCCGGTAGCGCTGCTGCTCGAAACTGCGGTCACGGATTTCACCAAGGCGGTTGAAGAACACGGCACGGGCCAGCGCATTGCGCGCCTCGCCCTTGTTCAGCCCGGCATGCACGCGGCGGCGTAGCTCGACGCTTTGCAGCCAGTCGAGGATGAACAGCGTGCGCTCGATGCGGCCCAACTCGCGCAGCGCGACGGCCAAGCCGTTCTGGCGCGGGTAGCTGCCGAGTTTCCTGAGCATCAGCGAGGCCGTCACCGTGCCCTGCTTGATCGAGGTGGCCAGCCGCAGGATTTCGTCCCAATGGGCGCGGACGTGCTTGATGTTGAGCGTGCCGCCGATCATCGGCTTGAGCGCGTCATAGGCGGCATCGCCCTTCGGGATGTAGAGCTTGGTGTCGCCCAGGTCGCGGATGCGCGGCGCGAAGCGGAAGCCCAAGAGGTGCATCAGGGCGAAGACGTGATCGGTGAAGCCCGCCGTGTCGGTGTAGTGCTCCTCGATCCGCAGGTCGGATTCGTGGTACAGCAGGCCGTCGAGCACGTAGGTTGAGTCGCGCAGGCCGACATTGACCACCTTGGTGTGGAATGGCGCGTATTGGTCGGAGATGTGGGTGTAGAAAGTCCGTCCTGGGCTGCTGCCATATTTTGGGTTGATGTGCCCCGTGCTCTTTGCCTTGCTAGCGGTTCGGAAATTCTGTTCGTCCGATGATGATGTGGTGCCATCGCCCCAGGGCACTGTTGCAAAGTTAGCGATGAGGCAGCCTTTTGTCTTATTCAAAGGCCTTACATTTCAAAAACTCTGCTTACCAGGCGCATTTCGCCCAGGGGATCACCATAATAAAATGCTGAGGCCTGGCCTTTGCGTAGTGCACGCATCACCTCAATACCTTTGATGGTGGCGTAAGCCGTCTTCATGGATTTAAATCCCAGCGTGGCGCCGATTATCCGTTTCAGTTTGCCATGATCGCATTCAATCACGTTGTTCCGGTACTTAATCTGTCGGTGTTCAACGTCAGACGGGCACCGGCCTTCGCGTTTGAGCAGAGCAAGCGCGCGACCATAGGCGGGCGCTTTATCCGTGTTGATGAATCGCGGGATCTGCCACTTCTTCACGTTGTTGAGGATTTTACCCAGAAACCGGTATGCAGCTTTGCTGTTACGACGGGAGGAGAGATAAAAATCGACAGTGCGGCCCCGGCTGTCGACGGCCCGGTACAGATACGCCCAGCGGCCATTGACCTTCACGTAGGTTTCATCCATGTGCCACGGGCAAAGATCGGAAGGGTTACGCCAGTACCAGCGCAGCCGTTTTTCCATTTCAGGCGCATAACGCTGAACCCAGCGGTAAATCGTGGAGTGATCGACATTCACTCCGCGTTCAGCCAGCATCTCCTGCAGCTCACGGTAACTGATGCCGTATTTGCAGTACCAGCGTACGGCCCACAGAATGATGTCACGCTGAAAATGCCGGCCTTTGAATGGGTTCATGTGCAGCTCCATCAGCAAAAGGGGATGATAAGTTTATCACCACCGACTATTTGCAACAGTGCCACTTGACCTGATAGTTTGGCTGTGAGCAATTATGTGCTTAGTGCATCTAACGTCAAAATCAGCGGCGCGTTTTTATGCGTCCGCTGGATTTACTTGTTGTGCGGCGTCGCAGACTCATTGAGCAACCTTTTTGCCTGCGCAATTACAGTTCTCGGAAGCTCGATATTCAGAGGTTCTGTCACGCTCTTGAACAATTCGAGACTCCACGTCCACGTTTGATGATAGGCTGCACATAGTGCTCTTGGTTCTGCACTGCTTGTGCATGCCAGATAGCGATTATACGAGTCCTCCGAGATATCCTTTTCGAGCGCGCGTGAAGGTGTCGGCCAGTGGTCTGTTGCCCCTTCGTGGAGTCGAACCAGCTTGAGTAGGTTTTCATGTGCTTTGCTGAGCAAAGCCCAGGCGCGAGCGTACTCTCCCCGATTTAAAAGATTGGCCCCAAAGAGCATCAGGCTGATGAGGTTCAACACAAGCCCTTCCACCAGCGGCGCGCCTTCACGTATCGGGGGACCGCCCACGAGAGCGCTTGCGTACCTTGACAACTCTCCTGATCGGTCCAACAAAACAGCCGCCTCAAGCGAGGGAAACCACCCATAGCCTTGCCAAGTGGAAATGACCGGTATGTCCGATTTTCGCATGAAATGGAATTCACCGCGAATGCCGTTTTCAAAAAGTGCGGTGTGGTGGCCGAAGTCGTCCGGAAAGTAAGCAGCAACCGGACTTACGGCATTAAGCCACGAGCGCTGATCGAAATTTTCAAAATGGTCATCCTGGATGAACACTGCGAATTCGATATCAGAGAACTCGTCACCCTCTCCGATAGCAAATGAGCCGAACATCAATGCCGCGATTATTCGTGCATCCTCATGACAACCTTCCTTGAAGAGTTCGATCATTTTCAGTTGAAGCATAGAAATATCCTTTTATTGAAGCCACAGATTATGAGGAAAGGTATACGCAGATTTTTGTTTTTTTTCGTCAGCACAACGCCGGAGTTAAGCCGCCGCGCGTAGCGCGGTCGGCTTGAACGAATTGTTAGACATCATTTACCAACTGACTTGATGATCTCGCCTTTCACAAAGCGAATAAATTCTTCCAAGTGATCTGCGCGTGAGGCCAAGTGATCTTCTTTTTGTCCCAGATAAGCTTGCTTAGCTTCAAGTAAGACGGGCTGATACTGGGCAGGTAGGCGTTTTATTGCCCAGTCGGCAGCGACATCCTTCGGCGCGATTTTGCCGGTTATTGCGCTGTACCAAATGCGGGACAACGTAAGCACTACATTTCGCTCATCGCCGGCCCAGTCGGGCTGCGAGTTCCATAGCTTCAAGGTTTCCCTCAGCGCCTCGAATAGATCCTGTTCAGGAACCGGGTCAAAGAATTCCTCCGCTGCCGGACCTACCAAGGCAACGCTATGTTCTCTTGCTTTTGTAAGCAGGATAGCTAGATCAATGTCGATCATGGCTGGCTCGAAGATACCCGCAAGAATGTCATTGCGCTGCCATTCTCCAAATTGCAGTTCGCGCTTAGCTGGATAACGCCACGGAATGATGTCGTCGTGCACAACAATGGTGACTTCTACAGCGCGGAGAATCTCGCTCTCTCCAGGGGAAGCCGAAGTTTCCAAAAGGTCGTTGATCAAAGCTCGCCGCGTTGTTTCATCAAGCCTTACGGTCACCGTAACCAGCAAATCAATATCGCTGTATGGCTTCAGGCCGCCATCCACTGCGGAGCCGTACAAATGCACGGCCAGCAACGTTGATTCCAGATGGCGCTCAATGACGCTTAGCACCTCTGATAGTTGGTTCGAAATTTCGATGGTCACCGCTACCCTCATGATGTCTAACTTTGTTTTAGGGCGACTGCCCTGCTGCGTAACATCGTTGCTGCTCCATAACATCAAACATCGACCCACGGCGTAACGCGCTTGCTGCTTGGATGCCCGAGGCATAGACTGTACCCCAAAAAAACAGTCATAACAAGCCATGAAAACCGCCACTGCGCCGTTACCACCGCTGCGTTCGGTCAAGGTTCTGGACCAGTTGCGTGAGCGCATACGCTACTTGCATTACAGCTTACGAACCGAACAGGCTTATGTCCACTGGGTTCGTGCCTTCATCCGTTTCCACGGTGTGCGTCACCCGGCAACCTTGGGCAGCAGCGAAGTCGAGGCATTTCTGTCCTGGCTGGCGAACGAGCGCAAGGTTTCGGTCTCCACGCATCGTCAGGCATTGGCGGCCTTGCTGTTCTTCTACGGCAAGGTGCTGTGCACGGATCTGCCCTGGCTTCAGGAGATCGGAAGACCTCGGCCGTCGCGGCGCTTGCCGGTGGTGCTGACCCCGGATGAAGTGGTTCGCATCCTCGGTTTTCTGGAAGGCGAGCATCGTTTGTTCGCCCAGCTTCTGTATGGAACGGGCATGCGGATCAGTGAGGGTTTGCAACTGCGGGTCAAGGATCTGGATTTCGATCACGGCACGATCATCGTGCGGGAGGGCAAGGGCTCCAAGGATCGGGCCTTGATGTTACCCGAGAGCTTGGCACCCAGCCTGCGCGAGCAGCTGTCGCGTGCACGGGCATGGTGGCTGAAGGACCAGGCCGAGGGCCGCAGCGGCGTTGCGCTTCCCGACGCCCTTGAGCGGAAGTATCCGCGCGCCGGGCATTCCTGGCCGTGGTTCTGGGTTTTTGCGCAGCACACGCATTCGACCGATCCACGGAGCGGTGTCGTGCGTCGCCATCACATGTATGACCAGACCTTTCAGCGCGCCTTCAAACGTGCCGTAGAAGGCACTGTTGCAAAGTTAGCGATGAGGCAGCCTTTTGTCTTATTCAAAGGCCTTACATTTCAAAAACTCTGCTTACCAGGCGCATTTCGCCCAGGGGATCACCATAATAAAATGCTGAGGCCTGGCCTTTGCGTAGTGCACGCATCACCTCAATACCTTTGATGGTGGCGTAAGCCGTCTTCATGGATTTAAATCCCAGCGTGGCGCCGATTATCCGTTTCAGTTTGCCATGATCGCATTCAATCACGTTGTTCCGGTACTTAATCTGTCGGTGTTCAACGTCAGACGGGCACCGGCCTTCGCGTTTGAGCAGAGCAAGCGCGCGACCATAGGCGGGCGCTTTATCCGTGTTGATGAATCGCGGGATCTGCCACTTCTTCACGTTGTTGAGGATTTTACCCAGAAACCGGTATGCAGCTTTGCTGTTACGACGGGAGGAGAGATAAAAATCGACAGTGCGGCCCCGGCTGTCGACGGCCCGGTACAGATACGCCCAGCGGCCATTGACCTTCACGTAGGTTTCATCCATGTGCCACGGGCAAAGATCGGAAGGGTTACGCCAGTACCAGCGCAGCCGTTTTTCCATTTCAGGCGCATAACGCTGAACCCAGCGGTAAATCGTGGAGTGATCGACATTCACTCCGCGTTCAGCCAGCATCTCCTGCAGCTCACGGTAACTGATGCCGTATTTGCAGTACCAGCGTACGGCCCACAGAATGATGTCACGCTGAAAATGCCGGCCTTTGAATGGGTTCATGTGCAGCTCCATCAGCAAAAGGGGATGATAAGTTTATCACCACCGACTATTTGCAACAGTGCCGTAATTATTTAGGATATAACTCTGTGATTTAGTCTTTTTAGATAACGTATTTATGTCTTTATGCTGTAAAGCCCATATTGATTTTGCCTTCAATAAGGCGGTTTTTAGCCCGATTTTATCGGGCGCATGAAATGTTATTAGATTGCTAAATGATTTCAAAAAAGGGGTAACATAGCGCGGGGATTAGTGTGGCGAGGCGCAGGTTTCCGACGGTAGCCTAAACGCAAAAAATGCGCTTTTTAGCCGGTGATGAGGTGAGGCCATGAGGGGATGCGTGGCCGATCACAGTTTACAACAGGGTTTGATAACGGGAGGAAAAGTCATGCTGCAGGGATTGAATCATCTGACGCTGGCGGTCAGCGATCTGGCGTCAAGCCTGGCGTTTTATCAGCGGTTACCTGGAATGCGTCTGCACGCCCGTTGGGATAGCGGAGCATATCTTTCCTGCGGGGCGTTGTGGCTATGCTTGTCGCTGGATGCGCAGCGGCGTAAAACGCCCGCTCAGGAAAGCGACTATACCCATTATGCTTTCAGCGTGGCGGAAGAGCACTTTGCCGAGGTGGTCGCCCAGCTGGCGCACGCGGGGGCCGAAGTATGGAAAGACAACCGCAGCGAAGGGGCGTCGTACTATTTTCTCGACCCTGACGGCCATAAGCTGGAACTGCATGTGGGTCATTTGGCACAGCGGCTGGCCGCCTGTCGGGAACGCCCGTACAAGGGGATGGTCTTTTTTGACTGACGGGTTAGTTCAGCTTACTGCCGGATTTCAACGTGCAGATCCACAGCGGTGAATTGATAGAGCTGAGCAGGATAGCCTTTTCGTTGAGCTTCTGGGCGTTGAGAAACAGCCCGTCGTGGCTGTCGGACATCTCGCGCATAAAGTAGTCGAAAATCACGTCCGGCGATTCATCAATCGAGGAGGCGCTCGATTCCCACTGATTGATGCGGTAATGACGCTCGGTGGCGGAGATGCGTTTGCTGCTGTAGGTAAACTTCACGTAGCGTTGCAGGTAGAGCCAGCCGGCGGCAGAGTCGGTGTAACCTTCGACCACCATCGAGCCTTTACCCTGCGCGCCGAAATTGAAGTGAATATTGCCGTTAACGTTCTCTTTTTCCATGTTTTCAAAGCGCATGATGCCCTTAGTGGAACAGCTCATGACACCCGCGTTGTCGTCAGGGAGCAGCCGCCAGGCGCTAAACGCGGCGGCGGCAATAAATACCAGAACGCAGAGGGCAAAGAACGGACGCGGCGCGAGTCTCATTACGGCTTCCAGGAATAGTAAAAGTAGTTATCGCAATAGCTGAACGGGTTGTCTTCGTGCATGGCGCAGTGGGCAAGGAACACGCGCCCCAGCCCGTTGGTTTCCAGTCGGTCGCCGTAGAAGAAGAGAAAACGTTCACCGGGTTTACAGGCAATATTCAGCCGCTGGCGCACTTCATCGAAGTTCTTGCCGTAGGACTCTTCGCTGACCGAACGTCGCATTTCATCGCTGGCCAGCAGTTCGCACTGGCTATGGCTGAGGCGGGTCAGCGCGATAGGCTGAGATTCGCTGACGCCGACCAGACTGAAGGCAACCAGAAGCAGCGCAATGGTGAGCAAGCAGGCGCCGGCCATGTACCAGCACATCCCGCGGGCATGTGCGGAGCGCGGTGCGTCTGGCGTTGTCGCAACGGGCGGCGGTTCGGCCGGTGTCTGTTGTGGTGAAACCGGTGGCGCGTCGTTCAGCGCTTCGATAATGACCTCGGGATTCAACTGCAAATAGCCGCGCGAGACGGTGACGATGATGTTATCGACGCCGTAATGACGGAAGGTTTTCCGCAGCATGCTGAGATATTGGTTCAGATTGCTGTTGGATGAGGTTAATCCATTGTCATCCCAGACTTTTTTCAGAACATCTTCCCGGCTGACTATCTCGGTATGGCGCAGAAAATAGGGCACTGTTGCAAAGTTAGCGATGAGGCAGCCTTTTGTCTTATTCAAAGGCCTTACATTTCAAAAACTCTGCTTACCAGGCGCATTTCGCCCAGGGGATCACCATAATAAAATGCTGAGGCCTGGCCTTTGCGTAGTGCACGCATCACCTCAATACCTTTGATGGTGGCGTAAGCCGTCTTCATGGATTTAAATCCCAGCGTGGCGCCGATTATCCGTTTCAGTTTGCCATGATCGCATTCAATCACGTTGTTCCGGTACTTAATCTGTCGGTGTTCAACGTCAGACGGGCACCGGCCTTCGCGTTTGAGCAGAGCAAGCGCGCGACCATAGGCGGGCGCTTTATCCGTGTTGATGAATCGCGGGATCTGCCACTTCTTCACGTTGTTGAGGATTTTACCCAGAAACCGGTATGCAGCTTTGCTGTTACGACGGGAGGAGAGATAAAAATCGACAGTGCGGCCCCGGCTGTCGACGGCCCGGTACAGATACGCCCAGCGGCCATTGACCTTCACGTAGGTTTCATCCATGTGCCACGGGCAAAGATCGGAAGGGTTACGCCAGTACCAGCGCAGCCGTTTTTCCATTTCAGGCGCATAACGCTGAACCCAGCGGTAAATCGTGGAGTGATCGACATTCACTCCGCGTTCAGCCAGCATCTCCTGCAGCTCACGGTAACTGATGCCGTATTTGCAGTACCAGCGTACGGCCCACAGAATGATGTCACGCTGAAAATGCCGGCCTTTGAATGGGTTCATGTGCAGCTCCATCAGCAAAAGGGGATGATAAGTTTATCACCACCGACTATTTGCAACAGTGCCGAAAAAACAACAAGAACGCCCATTCCGGTGACAAACAGCACGCAAGACAGTCAATTGCATAACGGTCTTAAAAAGACACTACACGATGCACTGACCGCAAAAATCCAGCTCACTAGCTTTGAGGCTAAATTTCTAAGCGATATGCAAAGCAAGCACGATCTCAACGACTCATTTACATGGCTGACCCAAAAACAACGAGCCACGCTAGAGAAAATTTTAGCTAAATACGGACGGTTCTGAGGTATCTATGGCACTGGTATCAATCAGCGAAGCCGCAAGACTGACAGGAAAAAGTCGCACAACAGTGCAGTCATACATTAAGCAGGGAAAACTGACCAAGTGCACAGATAGCAGTGGTTCTTCAAAGCTAGATACATCAGAGCTTCTGCGTGTTTTCGGATCATTTACTGGTCAGCAACTTGGCAGTGAACAATCAGGCAGCACTGTGCAGAGTTTGGCAGGAGAATCCGTACAGTTAACTGACCAGAATTTGCTGCATGAAAACTATGCTTTAAAAGCTGAAATAGAACTCGTAAAGGCATTGCTGCGTGAAAAAGAACTCCTACTCGCTGAAAAAGACAAGCGCAACGAGGATCTCAAGCAAGCCCTGTTACTGATAGAGTCCAAGCTACCGGCAACACCAGAACCTGTCACGCAGCCGATGGTGAAAAAATCATGGAAATTCTGGAAAAAATAGAGGTTTCAGCCCGTTTGCTGGCTGAAATCATATCCGTCGTTTTGATAACAAACCGGCAACACAAAAACAGCCAATTTTGGGGGCAGAAAACAGGCTGTTTTGCGCGTTTTGACGTGTTTTCGTCGTGAGTACCTGATCGGTGGTGCGCGTAAGATCCCTTATGTTAAATACCACCTGTTTTGGTGCATTTTTCCGCAATTGTATCAGCAGCATTACTGTCAGGTTCCAGCATTGGACGCGATACCTTACAATCATTTCAATCTCTAACAGTCATAAGGCCATGACATGCAGACCGAATTAATCAAAGAACTGAACAAGGTTTTAAAAGCGTTTCCGCAATTTTGGAGCGGAGAAGATTTAAGGGGCCGTTTGGGAAACGGACAATATTGTACGGTAAGCCTGTTTTTTGAACAGTCGAAATCATCGCAGTAGGGTGAACTCCCGCGCTATACGACGTTTTCCGCGGTTTTTGGCTAATCGGATAACCTAAATGCGATACTGATTAGGCGATAATTTAAAAGCGATAGCCACTGGCTCTAAATCAATCCGTTACGGGTATTAGTGGTTAAATACCGCGCTGAACGTACAATAATTTCCGATCTCTAAACTGATCCCTTCTACAACTTGCATACAGGGCACTCGAACCCATGAAACGACTATTAGCCGCCTCATTGGCGCTGGCATTAGCAGGATGCGCTACTCCCGCACCCAAAGCCCCGCATCCAGACAAAGCCGCGATAGAGGCAGCGGAGATTGCCAGATACAGCGATCAGCAACTTTGCCAGGCATCTGACGCGATACAGCCGAGCCTGAATGTTAACCCATCCAGCCATCCTGAATACAACGACAATCTTAGCCGCTCAAAAGCCCTAGAGGCAGCTGCCCGCTCGCGTAATCTGAGCTGCTATAAGCTGAAGGCTGCCAATAGTAAGGCAATCAAACCGATGACCGCGCGCCAGAAGCAGGCCCGTGCAACTGCTGTGTGCGAAGGCTACGCCCAGCGTACCCAGTTCGCTAATCCGTCTGTTGCGTACTCTATGTGCCTCAAAGGCGCGCAATCCACGCCAGAAAAATGCACCCGCGACAATACGCACTTCAGCAGTGAAGCCACTAAGCTCACGGGCGCAAGCCGTGCTGAATACACTGAAATCGGCAATGCCTTCCGCATTGGATGCAATCTGAACTAAGGGATCTCTCATGAAACTACGCCACACACTCATTATGTCCGCGGCGTTTCTTATGGCCTACCAGGCTAATGCTGGCACCCCATCAACCATAGATCCCGCAGCAAAAGAAATAGCGTCAATGATGTGCCGGTGGGTGCTGGACGGGGGTAAGTTGACCGACCCAGCGCAGCGGCTGACAATCTACGAGAACGGAAAATATGAGCGTTGGCTGGAGCTTCACCCGTCCGACAAAGGGGGCATGCCACCTATCGTGTATGAACGCCATCGAGAAGGCGGTTTCGTCGCAGATGACAAGTACAAAGAGTATTACTGGAAAGGCTCTAACTTCCGATTGACGATGCTGCGGGACGCCATCTTGCGCAAAAGCGAGGTAACGTTGGCACTTGAGGATATTTATAATGCGTCCATGCCCATCAGTGATGCAAAGTGTGAGAATGTAACGTATGCAAACAGCAACTAATTCCAGCGTGAAATTTCAGCCTTGGGTGGGTGACCATTATCACTCAAGCCGCTACGGCGTCCGCGTTATGGTGTTGGGTGAGTCCCACTATGGTGAACCGGAAGACTACGCCCCTGACTTTACCCAGCACGTTATTAACGAGCATGCTTTCCAGCCAGGGCTTCGTTTTTTCACGATAGCCACCAATCTGCTACGAGGCACAACTGACGAGCCGACCGCAGAGGAACGGCGTGAAGCCTGGCAGCATGTAGCCTTCTACAACTACGTTCAGGAGTTTGTGGGCGATGCTGGCCGTATACGTCCCACGCGTGCTATGTGGCGTGATGCAGCTACTGTGCTTGAAGAAGTGGTGGCCGAGCTGAGGCCCGATGTCATTTTGGTGTTGGGCTATCAGATGTGGGATCACTTACCGGAACTGCCGGTAACATGGGCTTGCGTCAAGCATCCCTGCGGCGGAATGTCTTACGATGAGGCGATCCCCGAGTTCAACCGAGCCATCGCAGAAGCCCTTTCCCTGGCTGGCTAAAGTTCTTTGGCCTTGGCACCGGCTGGGGTCATTCTTACTCTCCACTGCTACCCATAACTACAGGAATAAAAATGAGTATTCAGCGTCGTGAAGTGTACCTGGTCCTGAAAAAGCTGCCAGATGGGCGGGTGATCTATGTGGAAGGTATCAGATGTGCCCATAATTACTTTTTTGATGGGCATTCCAGAGTAGGCTTATCCGCAGGTAGTTCAGCGAGCTTTGTAGAATTCTCACCTAATGAGCGTCCAATGCAGCTTTTCCACATGCCGAATGAGAACAATGGCAAATGGCAGGCGGCTTTCCATAACTTTGGCTGCTCGCCTGAGTTCGGCGAACCTGAAATGGAATACATCATTTTTGTCGGTGCCTATTCTAACGACCGCGACTGTACTTTCGATCTGATGCGTGAAGGGTTAAATCGTGCGTGGGAAATTGTTGAAGGCAATCGCCAACTGCGAGATGGCGAGTTTAACGACTAACGACACTGCTCATGCTATGGGGCTTTATTTTAAGGACGCCCCATGGCACTAGCCCTACACCACGTCTTTGAGATCCTGCAATTTTCGGCCTCAAAACCGAGCACCGCGCGTGAAGTGCGCGGTATAGTTACCCACGCATACAAAAGCTCATTGCGGCAGTTCACGCTGTTCTCGGGCCTGGTATCGCTGGACGCTCTTTCTCACATCGAAGACGGCACCTACAAAGGGCGTACCCTACTGCGATGATTTGGCCTGTTCAAAAAACAGGCTTGCCGTACAATATTGTCCGTTTCCCAAACGGACCCCTTTTACGTGTTCCGGCGTGTTTTCGTGGTGAGTGGTGTTCGGGTGGTGCGCGTAAGAGAGTTTATGTTAAATACCACTTATTCTGGTGCATTTTCCCGCAACTGAATTCAACTCATCGCTGTCGGGTTCCAGCGCCGGACGCTATATCTTACAATCATTCAGATATTAAACAGTCATAAGGTCATGACATGCAGACAGAATTAATAAAAGAACTTAACAAGGTTTTAAAAGCATTCCCGCAGTTCTGGAACGGAGAGGAATTACAACGTTCAATGGTGAGTGACGCTATCAGTCAAAAGCAGCCAGACCTTATCAAGGCATTGGTGGCGAATGAAAAAATCCGCGCTGTTTACGGTACGGATATAGACGGAATTTTTATTTTTGATTTTGATAATTTATGCAAATTTCTTAAATACAAAGAATACTGGGCGAACAGCTTCACTAAATACCGGAACAAGGTGGGATTAACCAGTGAAGGGAAATACCTTGATTACAGCTCTGATGTGGTGCTGGACTTTCCTTTTAAGGATTGTGTTCTTGAAGGCGGAATGACCAAAGAAAATCAGGGGAAAGATGAGATTTATTACAATGAAATCATTGCTCGTGATGAGATTGATCGACTTTTCTCTCCAAAGGTATTCACTAATGTTAAACGACATACAAAAAATGGTGCACAAAACAATATATCTTACTTTGATCAAAGTGATAATTTAATCATCAAAGGAAATAACTTAATTGCCCTTAATTCATTAATAACCCCCCATAAAGGCGAGGTAAAGTTAATATATATTGACCCTCCATATAACACTGGTTCCGATAGCTTTAAATATAATGATAGATTTAACCACTCCACGTGGTTAACATTCATGAAAAATAGGCTTGAAACATCACTTAAATTATTATCAGATGATGGGTTTATTTTTATACAATGTGATGATAACGAGTTATTCCATTTGAAGGTGTTAATGGATAACATATTTGGTGTAGAAAACTTCATCAATATTATAACAATAAAAACAAAGATAGGTGGTGTATCTGGAAGCTCGGAAGGAAAAAGCTTAAGAGATGCAACTGAATTTATAATTTTATATTCGAAAAGAAAAGAACTTGCCATGCTTAACCCTGTTTTCAAAAAAACAGAGGTAATTCAGTATGTAAATGAATACAAGGATAGCGGTAAGAGCTGGAAATACACTCAAATACTCTTAGATTTAGGTGCAAAAACGCCCATAAAAAGTGAAGATGGAGTTACTTACAATCACTACCCCTATGCCAAAACCACCTCCATATCTAGATTTTCAAAAGAAAAAGGCATAAGTGAAAACGACGTATATAAAGACTATGCAGGGATTGTTTATAGAACAACAAATGCACAATCCAGTGTCAGAGGCCGAGTTCTAAAAGAACTAGAAGAAATAAATAATGGCATTGTTAGCGTAGAGTACACACCATTAAAAGGGAAAAACAAAGGAACGCCAGTTGAAATATTCTACAACGCCAGCAATAAAGATATGTTTATGTTCCTATCCGACATGCTGGAGAAAAATGGTGAAAGTTATAACTACATGCAGAAAATAAATACCTTATGGGATGACATCCAATATAACAATTTAAATAAAGAAGGTGGATATGTAAGTTTCGAAAACGGAAAGAAACCAGAGTTGTTAATTAAAAGGGTCATAGAGCTATCTACAAAGGCAGGCGATTTAATCTTAGACTTTCATTTAGGTAGCGGAACAACCGCAGCAGTAGCCCATAAGATGGGGCGTCGCTACATTGGTATTGAACAGATGGATTACATCAACGACATAACGGTACCACGCCTGCAAAAAGTCATCGGAGGTGAACAGGGGGGGATCTCAAAAGACATCAACTGGCAGGGTGGCGGCAGCTTTGTCTACGCTGAACTGATGGAGCTGAACGCCTACTTTGTGCATGAAATACAGAAAGCGCAGTCCACTGAAGAACTCGAAAAGCTCTTTGCCGTGATGAAAACAGAGGCACATCTCAACTATCAGGTGGCACTGGAGAACGTGCTGTCGGCTGAGTACGAAGTGGATGGTATTTTCCGTAAAGTCGCCTTCAGCGAACTGGAACTGCATGAGCAGAAGCAACTGCTGATTGAAATCCTCGATAAAAATCAGCTCTATGTGAACGCTTCCGATATGGATGACAGTGACCTGAACATTTCAGAGAGCGATAAAGCCTTTACCCGCAGCTTCTACGGAATGGAGTGACGGCATGGCGAAGAAACCGACCTCAGCCGGCAGCGAGAAGCTGCTGTTTAACAAGCTGAAGCAATTTGATGAACCGGGGCTGTTCCACGATAACTACCAGACGCCGGACTACATTCAGGCGAATCTGAAGGATGCCCTGCGTCCGTATCAGCACGGTGCACTGCGTTACCTGCATTACACGCAGCGTAAACGTGAAGAGGCGCTGCTGCATTACCGTCATCTGCTGTTTCACATGGCAACCGGTGCAGGGAAAACGATGGTGATGGCGGGGACGATACTCTATCTGTTTAAAGAGTACGGGTATCAGAATTTCATCTTCTTCGTGCATACCGACGCGATTATCCAGAAAACCCGTGAGAACCTGCTGAATCCGCAGTCGCCGAAGTACCTGTTCAGTCAGGAGCTGGAAATCGACGGGGAAAAAATCACCATCGCACCGGTGGAGACGTTCCCGTCCGTACCGGAACGCAACACGATTTACCTTAAGCTCTCAACCATCCATAAGATGCACGATGAGCTGAACAGCTATCGTGAGAACAGCATCACCTACGAGGATTTGAAGGAAATTCCGCTTGTGCTGCTTGGTGACGAGGCGCATCACTTCAACGCCGGCACCAAAGCCAGAGGAAAGTCGAAAACCTCACCGGAGAACGAGGAGCAGACCTGGGAACGCACGATTGAGAACATCCTCGACCTGCGACCGGATAACCGGCTGTTCGAGTTCACCGCCACCATTGACCTGGCAAATAAAGATATCGGGCAAAAATACCGTGACAAAGTGGTTTATCAGTATGACCTGAAGCAGTTCATGTCAGACGGCTATTCGAAGAAAGTCATGCTGCTGGAAGCCAACCAGAATGACGGTGACAAGATGCTCGATGCGGTACTGTTAAGCCAGTACCGTAAACTGACAGCAGCAGATAACGGCATCACCGGCTTCAAGCCGGTCATTCTGTTCAAGTCGAACAAGATTGCGATATCAAAGGCGAAGCAGGAGGAGTTTTCGCAACTGATTGCGGCAATGACGCCTGAGAGCGTCAGACGCCACCTGGCGAACAAAAGAGTACAGCTCAGCTCTGACACCAGTATCTGGCACAAAGTGATTCAGCGTTACGCTGACAGCGATTTAGTGACGGTTATCCAACAGATTCAGGAAGACTTTAACGACTTCAACCTGCTGAACGTCAACAAGTCAGACCTGCTGGAAGAAAACCCCGTCCTGCTGAACACACTGGAAAACATCGATAATCCGGTGAGAGCCGTCTTTGCCGTGGCGAAGGTCAACGAAGGCTGGGACGTGCTCAACCTCTACGACATTGTCCGCATCAGCGAGCAGGCGAGCAGCAGCAAAACCGGCACGGACAGCGAGGCGCAGCTTATCGGGCGTGGTGCGCGTTACTACCCGTTCGTTTATGACGGTAAGCGCAGCTTCACCCGCCGGTTTGATAACAGCGCGAAAGATTTGAGTGTGCTGGAGCAACTGCACTATCACACCATCAATGAACCAGCTTATATAAAAACGCTGCACGCATCATTAGAGCAGGCGGACATTGACGTGCATCAGGATGGCAGCGGCACGATTGAACACGCCAGACTGAAAGAAGACTTCAAGAAATCCACGGTCTATCAGACGGGTAAGCTGTATTTCAACAAAGTGGAAGAGATTGAGAGCAGCAGCCGGCGCTGGGAAACCTACTCGCTGGAAACACGCTTTGAGATACCGTATCAGACCGCCGGTGAGGAGTCGCTGGACAACCTGACGGGCGCAACGGCAGTCATAACAAAACCGGAACCCCTGGTACTGGACGAGCGTTTTTACCGCAAGGCGATGCAGAGGATCAGCTTCTACGCGCTGGATAACCTGCAACGCTTCTTCCCGAAACTGACCGGCATCCGTGAGTTTATTCGCAGTGACGCCTATCTTGGCAAGCTAAAAATCACCGTCACCGTACCGCAGTCACTGGATTTCTCCTCTGTACCGGCAAAAGAGAAACTGCACCTGCTGGAAACTGTGCTGCTGCGCATCTCAGAGAACATACGCCGCAATGACCAGAAGGTGAAAGGCACGTACCGCTTTATCAGCCAGCCGGTGAAGGAGGTGATTAAAGACTACAGCCTGCACATTGACCCGTCGGTGGTCATTAACCAGAAAATCACCACCGCACCGACCATCGGTAAAAAATGGTACGTGTACGATAACGCGATACTGAACCAGCTTGAGCATCGCCTTGTGAAAACGCTGGAAGCATTCATGCCGAAGCTGAAAGCGCGTTACGACGACATTTACGTACTGCGTAACGACGAGCAGTCAACGCGCTTTAAACTCACGGAGTTCGGCGGCGTGCGCGGGTTTATGCCGGATTTCATCATGATACTGACGCGCCATTCGGACAACACTTACTGGCAGGTGTTCCTTGAGCCAAAGGGGGATGACCGGCTGCTGGATGACGCATGGAAAGAGCAGATGCTGGAAACGCTGAATGACAGGGAGCGCATTGTGATTGATGAAAATGAGGACGTCAGGCTGGTCGGGATTAAATTCTTTGCCAACAGTCAGATGGATGCCTTCGTCAGCGACATGCAGAACAGGCTGAATGAGGGAGAATCGCTCGAAACCGCCTCGTTCTCCCTGCCGTTGTAGGTCGCAACAACACCCAATAGCGGAGCGTAATGCTCCGTTATTTTATTTCTTAATAATCATCCAGGTATTCTCTTTATCCCCATACGTGGTGCGGGTGTCCACCTTAACGCAGGGCTTTCCGTCACACGTAGAGATAGGGGTCTGACGCTCAGTGGAACGAAAACTCACGTTAAGGGATTTTGGTCATGAGATTATCAAAAAGGATCTTCACCTAGATCCTTTTAAATTAAAAATGAAGTTTTAAATCAATCTAAAGTATATATGAGTAAACTTGGTCTGACAGTTACCAATGCTTAATCAGTGAGGCACCTATCTCAGCGATCTGTCTATTTCGTTCATCCATAGTTGCCTGACTCCCCGTCGTGTAGATAACTACGATACGGGAGGGCTTACCATCTGGCCCCAGTGCTGCAATGATACCGCGAGACCCACGCTCACCGGCTCCAGATTTATCAGCAATAAACCAGCCAGCCGGAAGGGCCGAGCGCAGAAGTGGTCCTGCAACTTTATCCGCCTCCATCCAGTCTATTAATTGTTGCCGGGAAGCTAGAGTAAGTAGTTCGCCAGTTAATAGTTTGCGCAACGTTGTTGCCATTGCTGCAGGCATCGTGGTGTCACGCTCGTCGTTTGGTATGGCTTCATTCAGCTCCGGTTCCCAACGATCAAGGCGAGTTACATGATCCCCCATGTTGCGCAAAAAAGCGGTTAGCTCCTTCGGTCCTCCGATCGTTGTCAGAAGTAAGTTGGCAGCAGTGTTATCACTCATGGTTATGGCAGCACTGCATAATTCTCTTACTGTCATGCCATCCGTAAGATGCTTTTCTGTGACTGGTGAGTACTCAACCAAGTCATTCTGAGAATAGTGTATGCGGCGACCGAGTTGCTCTTGCCCGGCGTCAACACGGGATAATACCGCACCACATAGCAGAACTTTAAAAGTGCTCATCATTGGAAAACGTTCTTCGGGGCGAAAACTCTCAAGGATCTTACCGCTGTTGAGATCCAGTTCGATGTAACCCACTCGTGCACCCAACTGATCTTCAGCATCTTTTACTTTCACCAGCGTTTCTGGGTGAGCAAAAACAGGAAGGCAAAATGCCGCAAAAAAGGGAATAAGGGCGACACGAAAATGTTGAATACTCATACTCTTCCTTTTTCAATATTATTGAAGCATTTACCAGGGTTATTGTCTCATGAGCGGATACATATTTGAATGTATTTAGAAAGGCACTGTTGCAAAGTTAGCGATGAGGCAGCCTTTTGTCTTATTCAAAGGCCTTACATTTCAAAAACTCTGCTTACCAGGCGCATTTCGCCCAGGGGATCACCATAATAAAATGCTGAGGCCTGGCCTTTGCGTAGTGCACGCATCACCTCAATACCTTTGATGGTGGCGTAAGCCGTCTTCATGGATTTAAATCCCAGCGTGGCGTTGATTATCCGTTTCAGTTTGCCATGATCGCATTCAATCACGTTGTTCCGGTACTTAATCTGTCGGTGTTCAACGTCAGACGGGCACCGGCCTTCGCGTTTGAGCAGAGCAAGCGCGCGACCATAGGCGGGCGCTTTATCCGTGTTGATGAATCGTGGGATCTGCCACTTCTTCACGTTGTTGAGGATTTTACCCAGAAACCGGTATGCAGCTTTGCTGTTACGACGGGAGGAGAGATAAAAATCGACAGTGCGGCCCCGGCTGTCGACGGCCCGGTACAGATACGCCCAGCGGCCATTGACCTTCACGTAGGTTTCATCCATGTGCCACGGGCAAAGATCGGAAGGGTTACGCCAGTACCAGCGCAGCCGTTTTTCCATTTCAGGCGCATAACGCTGAACCCAGCGGTAAATCGTGGAGTGATCGACATTCACTCCGCGTTCAGCCAGCATCTCCTGCAGCTCACGGTAACTGATGCCGTATTTGCAGTACCAGCGTACGGCCCACAGAATGATGTCACGCTGAAAATGCCGGCCTTTGAATGGGTTCATGTGCAGCTCCATCAGCAAAAGGGGATGATAAGTTTATCACCACCGACTATTTGCAACAGTGCCAAGACGGGTATCTCCTTTTTCCTGAGCTCGTAAATGACGGTTCCATTTGGAGCTGGGCCGCAGGAAACGCCTTTCTGGCGATGCAACACCTTTCATCTCTCCGATCGACAAAGCTGCTGCTACCAATGGTCCGGCGACCGGCGCGGCTTCGAGCTTCAGACAGCGCAACATGCGGGGCGCATAACGACGAAAGCGATGGTATCCCTGCCCGACATATGCAAGAGGCTCATCGGCTAGCGTGTTGCTGAGTTGAGTCCCTGTCGCTACCAGTTGAGCGAGCCGGTCCCATGCAACCGAACTGGCGACAGCCATCTCCAGCGGGGTTCCGTCACTGCGGGCCTCAAGCAACGAAGCTCCCAGCGCGGTGAAGGTACGGATCGTATCCGTGAGTGTGGCTTTAGAGCCGGAAATTGTTTCGTCATGCTGGCGCTTCGCTTCCCGCCAGGTTTTTCCTACGATCCTGTCATGGGTTTCGACTATGGCATCAGCAATCGCCGCTTCCCACTCCACAACACAGACGGCAAGGATCGCCCAGCGGCGGTCCGAAGTGATGTCACGCAAACCGTCGGTGAAGTAGCGTTCACCCTGCCGACGCAGCCGGGCAATGCGATGGGCAGGTATGCTGGCCAAAGCACTATGATTGATATTCAGGGTACGCAGAAATTCGAGCCTGTCGAGCAAACGGTTAGCAGCAGCCGAGTTGTTACCAACCTCGAAGTTGCGAAGCCAGATGAAACGACTGATATTGCCGGCGAGCATTTCACTCAGAAGTTTGTCCAGGTGATCGCGAACATCCGCTGTTAAATTTTCCGCAATCCGCGTTTCAATCCGCCGCTCAGCGGCGACCAGAGCATCCGCGCACAAGCGCTCGATTGTCGATACTGCGGGCAGAATGGTGGAAGTTTCCCGACACCGCACAATAAAACGATGAGCAAGATCCTCGTTTGATCTGGCATCTTCGGCCTGGCCGAAAGTCCACTCCCGCAGATCACGGGCACCACGGCCCGTGAAGGTCTTGTAGCCGTAAATTTCGCGCAGCGTGTCCATGTGCTGCTGACGGGTTTGGCGCCGTGTGGCATAAGTGAGAAGCGCATCAGCCGGAACTCCAAGCTGAGCACCGACGAAGGAAAGGACTTCACGCGGGATCATCTCACCAGGAGCCAGTGCACGGCCCGGATATCGTAAGGCACAAAGTTGCAGGGCAAAGCCAATCCTGTTTTCCGGTCTGCGGCGCTGCCTAATGTTTTCCAGGTCATCATCGCCCAGCGTGTAGAACTTCAGTAGCGACAGTTCGTCCGTGGGCAGATCGAACAGCGCTGCTCGCTGCCGTTCGGTGAAAATATGGCGTCGTGACATACAAATTCGTCCCTTTTGAAGTATAGTCTGTTTTGGACAACAGCCAGCCCATATAAATCAGGGCGTTCCGATACAAAAATCCAGGAGGGTTCAATTGGGACATCGTGCCGCCATTTACTGCCGGGTTTCAACAGCGGATCAGTCTTGTGAACGCCAGGAATTTGATCTGCGAGCCTTCGCCGGCTGTGCCGGCTACGACGTGGTGGGAATATTTAAGGAAACAGGTTCAGGAACTAAACTCGACCGGGCCGAGCGAAAGAAAGTCCTGGCGCTTGCCCAGTCCAGACAAATTGATGCAATCCTGGTCACTGAGCTTTCCCGGTGGGGGCGCTCGACGCTCGATCTGCTCAATACGCTACGTGAACTGGAGAACTGGAAGGTTTCCGTGATAGCCATGAATGGAATGGCGTTCGATCTTTCGTCGCCGTATGGACGAATGCTGGCGACGTTTCTTTCCGGCATTGCGGAGTTTGAGCGGGATCTCATCAGCGAGCGGGTCAAGTCAGGCCTTGCTGTTGCGAAGGCACGTGGTAAGAGGCTTGGTCGTCAGGCCGGAGTGCGACCAAAATCAGACCGACTTTTGCCTAAGGTGGTTGCGATGAGGGCCGAGGGACGCAGCTATCGCTGGATCGCACGCGAGCTCGGTATCAGCAAGAATACCGTCGCTGACATCGTGCAACGACACAGAGCTAACGCTTAGGGTGTCATTTCGCCCTCAGCCGGAACCGACCCCGAATAGGTTTCGTCGCGGATGTGCCAGGCTTGCAGCCAGGACAGCTTGGCGTAGGTCAGGCCGGGGCTCGACTCGGCCATCTTGGTCAGCCCGAGGTTGATCGCATCACCGAGGATTGCGGACAGCAGCAACGTCCTGTCTTTGGCCTCGGCCCCGTCCTTCAAGTGGGTGAAGTGGCGGCTGAAGCCCGTCCAGTCGTCCACGTCCATCAGCAGTTCGGTGATCTTGATGCGCGGCAGTAACTGGCTGGTTTGGTCGATCAGCGCCTGCGCCCGATCCGGCACCGCCGCATCCAGCGGGGTGATTTTCAGCCCTGACTCGGTGAGGATGGCATCGGGCAGCTCGTTGTCCTTGGCCAGGCGGGTGACGGTGGCCAACTGCTCGTCCAGCAGCTGCAAACGCTCTTCCAGGTACTGGTCGCTGTTCGGGTTGATCGCCAGGGGCAGGGCCTGCTCGCGCTTGAGTGCGGCGAACTTCTCGGCCGGCAGCAGGTAGTCGTCGAAGTCGCGGAACTGCCGCGAGCCCTTGACCCAGATGTCGCCGGAGCGCAGGGCGTTCTTCAGCTCGGACAGGGCGCAGATTTCGTAGAATTTCCGGTCGAGGCCTTCCGGGGTGATCACCAGCGGCTTCCAGCGCGGCTTGATGAAGGCCGTGGGTGCATCGGCCGGCACCTTGCGCAGGTTGTCGGCGTTCATCTCACGCAGGGTCTGCACGGCTGCCAGCACGCCTTGCGCGGCCGGCCCGTGCTGTTCCCCAACTTTTCGCTCGGCGAAGAGTATGAACATGCGCCGCCGGCGACGAATCGCCAAATCTCACCGTATCTCCCGAGCGGACGATTTCGCACCGGTCTGCCCGTCGAAGGGCTTGCGATCGAACGGGGCGACCTTTTCTATGCATGTCCGCGAGCCAGCGTCTTTTATGGCACGGCGCTCGACGCCGACCTTCGGACGCGCGGCGTAAGCACGCTTGTCATGGCCGGGATAAGCACCACCGGCGTTGTTCTTTCAAGCGTCGCCTGGGCTAGTGATGCGGACTACGACGTGCGTTTGGTCCAGGACTGCTGCTACGACCCGGATCGGGATGCCCACGAAGCTCTGTTGCGTTCCGGGTTCGGCGGACGTGTACAGGTCGTGTAATTTTCGGGCCTCGCATGATCGCGGCCATAGCCGCAGGTGGATTGGTGCGAGGCAGGGCCAGTCCAAGTCAGGGTGCGGTCATCGCGGCGCCTGCAACTCTCAAAAACCCATCGCCGTAGCGGAGGTCTTGTAATCGCATGTCATTACGCACGCCCGATTTATTGTTCACAGCGATAGCACCTGCCATTTGGGGCAGCACCTACATTGTCACCACCCAATACCTGCCGAACTTCTCACCGATGACGGTCGCGATGCTGCGGGCGTTGCCGGCGGGTTTATTGCTCGTGATGATCGTCCGACAGATTCCAACGGGAATCTGGTGGATGCGCATCTTCATCCTCGGCGCACTTAATATTTCGCTATTCTGGAGCTTGTTGTTTATTTCGGTCTACCGCCTGCCGGGCGGGGTCGCGGCGACGGTAGGCGCTGTGCAGCCGCTGATGGTCGTGTTCATCTCTGCCGCTCTGCTAGGTAGCCCGATACGATTGATGGCGGTCCTGGGGGCTATTTGCGGAACTGCGGGCGTGGCGCTGTTGGTGTTGACACCAAACGCAGCGCTAGATCCTGTCGGCGTCGCAGCGGGCCTGGCGGGGGCGGTTTCCATGGCGTTCGGAACCGTGCTGACCCGCAAGTGGCAACCTCCCGTGCCTCTGCTCACCTTTACCGCCTGGCAACTGGCGGCCGGAGGACTTCTGCTCGTTCCAGTAGCTTTAGTGTTTGATCCGCCAATCCCGATGCCTACAGGAACCAATGTTCTCGGCCTGGCGTGGCTCGGCCTGATCGGAGCGGGTTTAACCTACTTCCTTTGGTTCCGGGGGATCTCGCGACTCGAACCTACAGTTGTTTCCTTACTGGGCTTTCTCAGCCCGGGGACCGCCGTGTTGCTAGGATGGTTGTTCTTGGATCAGACGCTGAGTGCGCTTCAAATCATCGGCGTCCTGCTCGTGATCGGGAGTATCTGGCTGGGCCAACGTTCCAACCGCACTCCTAGGGCGCGTATAGCTTGCCGGAAGTCGCCTTGACCCGCATGGCATAGGCCTATCGTTTCCACGATCAGCGATCGGCTCGTTGCCCTGCGCCGCTCCAAAGCCCGCGACGCAGCGCCGGCAGGCAGAGCAAGTAGAGGGCAGCGCCTGCAATCCATGCCCACCCGTTCCACGTTGTTATAGAAGCCGCATAGATCGCCGTGAAGAGGAGGGGTCCGACGATCGAGGTCAGGCTGGTGAGCGCCGCCAGTGAGCCTTGCAGCTGCCCCTGACGTTCCTCATCCACCTGCCTGGACAACATTGCTTGCAGCGCCGGCATTCCGATGCCACCCGAAGCAAGCAGGACCATGATCGGGAACGCCATCCATCCCCGTGTCGCGAAGGCAAGCAGGATGTAGCCTGTGCCGTCGGCAATCATTCCGAGCATGAGTGCCCGCCTTTCGCCGAGCCGGGCGGCTACAGGGCCGGTGATCATTGCCTGGGCGAGTGAATGCAGAATGCCAAATGCGGCAAGCGAAATGCCGATCGTGGTCGCGTCCCAGTGAAAGCGATCCTCGCCGAAAATGACCCAAAGCGCGGCCGGCACCTGTCCGACAAGTTGCATGATGAAGAAGACCGCCATCAGGGCGGCGACGACGGTCATGCCCCGGGCCCACCGGAACGAAGCGAGCGGGTTGAGAGCCTCCCGGCGTAACGGCCGGCGTTCGCCTTTGTGCGACTCCGGCAAAAGGAAACAGCCCGTCAGGAAATTGAGGCCGTTCAAGGCTGCCGCGGCGAAGAACGGAGCGTGGGGGGAGAAACCGCCCATCAGCCCACCGAGCACAGGTCCCGCGACCATCCCGAACCCGAAACAGGCGCTCATGAAGCCGAAGTGCCGCGCGCGCTCATCGCCATCAGTGATATCGGCAATATAAGCGCCGGCTACCGCCCCAGTCGCCCCGGTGATGCCGGCCACGATCCGCCCGATATAGAGAACCCAAAGGAAAGGCGTCGTCGCCATGATGGCGTAGTCGACAGCAGCGCCGGCCAGCGAGACGAGCAAGACCGGCCGCCGCCCGAAACGATCCGACAGCGCGCCCAGCACAGGTGCGCAGGCAAATTGCATCAACGCATACAGCGCCAGCAGAATGCCATAGTGGGCGGTGACGTCGTTCGAGTGAACCAGATCGCGCAGGAGGCCCGGCAGCACCGGCATAATCAGGCCGATGCCGACAGCGTCGAGCGCGACAGTGCTCAGAATTACGATCAGGGGTCTGTTGGGTTTCACGTCTGGCCTCCGGACCAGCCTCCGCTGGTCCGATTGAACGCGCGGATTCTTTATCACTGATAAGTTGGTGGACATATTATGTTTATCAGTGATAAAGTGTCAAGCATGACAAAGTTGCAGCCGAATACAGTGATCCGTGCCGCCCTGGACCTGTTGAACGAGGTCGGCGTAGACGGTCTGACGACACGCAAACTGGCGGAACGGTTGGGGGTTCAGCAGCCGGCGCTTTACTGGCACTTCAGGAACAAGCGGGCGCTGCTCGACGCACTGGCCGAAGCCATGCTGGCGGAGAATCATACGCATTCGGTGCCGAGAGCCGACGACGACTGGCGCTCATTTCTGATCGGGAATGCCCGCAGCTTCAGGCAGGCGCTGCTCGCCTACCGCGATGGCGCGCGCATCCATGCCGGCACGCGACCGGGCGCACCGCAGATGGAAACGGCCGACGCGCAGCTTCGCTTCCTCTGCGAGGCGGGTTTTTCGGCCGGGGACGCCGTCAATGCGCTGATGACAATCAGCTACTTCACTGTTGGGGCCGTGCTTGAGGAGCAGGCCGGCGACAGCGATGCCGGCGAGCGCGGCGGCACCGTTGAACAGGCTCCGCTCTCGCCGCTGTTGCGGGCCGCGATAGACGCCTTCGACGAAGCCGATCCGGACGCAGCGTTCGAGCAGGGACTCGCGGTGATTGTCGATGGATTGGCGAAAAGGAGGCTCGTTGTCAGGAACGTTGAAGGACCGAGAAAGGGTGACGATTGATCAGGACCGCTGCCGGAGCGCAACCCACTCACTACAGCAGAGCCATGTAGACAACATCCCCTCCCCCTTTCCACCGCGTCAGACGCCCGTAGCAGCCCGCTACGGGCTTTTTCATGCCCTGCCCTAGCGTCCAAGCCTCACGGCCGCGCTCGGCCTCTCTGGCGGCCTTCTGGCGCTCCTGCTGCGGCGTCCGCTCGTGGGCCGTGGCGCGGGTCCGCGCGCCGGCCTCGTGCGCCTGGCGCTCGCGGGCGAGGTCCAGGGCGGCCGTCTTCACGTTCTGCCTTGCGCAGATGAGATAGGAGAGCATGAAAAACCTCGGGGCAGCCATCGAATGATGCCATCTACAGGGGTTAAAATAACCACCATCATTTCATAACAATACCTGCTGACTATGAAGATCTACGTCATCAAAATAGCAGTTCATGGAGTCAGTCCGATGGTCTGGCGTCGGCTGAGAATTGCTGCCGACACGTCACTGGCCGCGCTTCACTTCATTTTCCAGATAGTGCAGGGCTGGGGGGACGACCATCTCCATCAATTTCACATTTATGGCAAAGATTACGGTATCTCCTACGAAGGAGGCATCGGTTTTGTCGATAATCCGTTCCGGGTCGTGATTGATGATTTTGCTTTTGATGCTGGCGATCGCTTTACCTATGAATACAATTTCTTTGAGCACTGGCTTCATGACATTCGTGTTGAGGCCATTTATGAAAACTCTACGCTGAAAGCGCCGTTTTGTATAAGCGGCCATGGTATGCCCGGAGCCACAGCTGCGGATGAGTTCGATAAAACCCTGGCGTTTCTTGAAGCTATCGTTAATGCGGATGATGAAACAACGGTCGGCGAGATCCGCCCTTTTGCTGACGACCTGGATGCTGTCAGGTTCAACCGCCACAAAATCAACCGGCAACTGAGCAGGCTCGACCTTGCATCTCCGGTACTGGAGCCTGAAGTTATCTGGCTGGGCCGTCGTCGCTGACTGATGTCTATAAAGGTATACGTTTTCAGCATGCCTCTCAGATCCCCGAAAAAATGTCTATAAACCTCCCTAAATCAGTGTTTATGGATTATTCTTTAAATCTCTATGATGTTTAAAGACCTTCCGGAGGTTTTGCGTGCAATATGCCTACATCAGGGTAAGCTCGGCCGATCAGAATACGGCCCGTCAGGAAGAGGCATTGTCAAAGGCGGGTTTTCAGCCTGATAAAATTTGTGTTGAGCATGCCAGCGCGAAGGACACAAACCGCCCGGGGTTACAGGAACTCCTGGGGCAATTACGCCCTGGTGATACGCTTCTGGTTCATTCCATCGATCGCCTTTGCCGGAATATGTCGGATATGTGCGCTGTCACCACCCGGCTTCGTGACCAGGGCGTTACCCTTATTTTTCTGAAAGAGCAGCTGACGTTCAGCGCCGGCACAAACAATCCGATGCAGGAACTGCAGCTGCACATGATGTCGGCATTCAGCCAGTTTGAACGAGCCTTACTGAAGGAAAGGCAGGCCGACGGCATCGCCGCGAAAAAAGCACGGGGTGAAAAAACAGGGCGCCCCGGCGCCGATATCAAAAAGATCCAGGAAATTGACGCACTCAGAAGCAGAGGGGTCAGGCTCAGGATCGCCTGCGACCATGCGGGCCTTGGCGTTTCCACATATTATAAGCTTCGTCACCAGATGAACAACCAGTAGCCGGGAGATAGTCATCCACCACAGCAGGAGGCAATGATGCAACTGACGCTCCAGATAGTCATCACCGATGAATCAGGCTCCAGTCGAACGGAGGAACTGATGACAATCCAGAAATCAGGGGAGACCCGGAACGACATCGGATTATCGGTGTCAGAATCCAAGCTGTTGCTGAATACGGTCCAGCAGTCGGTGGTCCAGCTGCAGGCAGACGAATATACTCAACACCATATCCGGTGCCCTCACTGCCTTGCTGCGCGCAGAATCAAAGGCAAACAGAAAATACGGTACCGGACGCTGTTTGGCGTTATTCCGGTATCCGGGCTTCGGGTGTACCGGTGCCGTTGTGAAGAGAGTGATACAAAGACAGTCAGTTTGCTCAGCGACTGGGCCGGCGATTATTCTCACCCGGCACTGAAATATATTGAAACCCGCTGGGCCTCGATGATCTCCTATGAAATGACGACTCGTCTGCTGAAAGATATTCTGCCGGTGGGCCACAGCCTGAATGCCTCAACGGTGAGGAATCATTTATGCCAGGTGGCGCAGCGTCTTGACGCTGAGGCTGAAGCTCATTCAGGTTTTCTTTCCGGCTGCCCCCGCGACTGGGGGAACCTGCCCAGGCCAGGAAAACCGCTTGTGGTGGGTATAGATGGTGGTTATGTTCGCGATCGGGATGACAAAAAGCGTAATTTTGAAATTATTGCCGGGAAGTCTTTTTCCGTTGGTGCGCCTGCTGACACCCGCCGCTTCGGTTTTGTTCAGAAGGATGACTGTCATCCGGAACGCAGGCTCATGACCCACCTTTCAGCGCAGGGAATGCAGGCCAACCAGCAGATATTTTTTCTGTCCGACGGCGCGGATAATCTCAGGGACCTCCAGTTCGGTATGTACCCTGAGTCAACGCATGTGCTGGACTGGTTTCATATCACCATGAGGCTGAAGGTGCTCATGCAATATGCCCGGGGACTGCTGGTATCAGATCCAGAGGCGGGGAGTAAAGTTCTGGCACTGCTGGAAAGCATTAAACGATATCTCTGGCATGGCAATGTTGTCGCTGCGCTGGAACATATTGATAATTGCGTTATGTATTGCGATGACCCTGAACTCAGCTATCCTAGCCTGAAATCCCTGCAAAAACATCTGGATGAAATGTATACCTACATCCGGAATAATAAGATGATGATCCCAAACTACGGCGAAATGCGTCGGTACGGAGAGCCGGTATCAACCGCGTTTGTGGAATCCACGATCAATGAAGTGATCGCCAGACGAATGGCCAAAAAGCAGCAGATGCAGTGGAGCAGAAAAGGGGCTCATTATTTGTTACAGACCCGGACCGCCGTTTTGAATAACGAACTGCAGGATAAATTTGTCTGCTGGTATCCGGGTTTTCAAAGTGACGGGAAGGGACCAGCGATGGCAGCATAGCTCACGCTGCCCCAATATTTTTTATGCTCTCGGTCGTATGGAAGCTGGACCGCCTCGGTCGTGATCTTCGTCATCTCATTAATACAGTGCACGACCTGACCGCGAGGGGGACCGGTCTGAAAGTGCTGACCGGTCACGGGGCGACTATCGACACAACAACGGCCGCTGGCAAGCTTGTCTTCGGTATCTTTGCCGCACTGGCGGAGTTTGAGCGCGAACTGATTGCTGAAAGAACGACTGCAGGTCTGGCATCAGCAAGAGCCCGTGGGCGGAACGGCGGCCGACCTTATAAAATGACGCCAGTCAAACTGCGACTGGCAATGGCATCAATGGGACAATCAGAAACAAAGGTCAGTACGCTATGCCAGGAACTTGGGATAACCCGGCAAACTTTGTACAGGCATATTTCCCCTGTTGGTCAACTGCGGGCGGACGGGATCAAGCTGCTCAACCGTGGATAATTTGAACGGACGGAAAAATCTGGGGTTCCGGCGTAGTACCCCTATCACCTCCACATTTTTGCAACAGTGCCTTATAAATGGCAGCCTTATGTTTACTTGCCAAGATGGGCTACCATATGATGTTTTATACTGAGCAATATTAATATTATCTTTAATGGAAAAATTAAGCCCACTAAGTGACCCACTGCTATATGGCTCTATTGTGAAGACGCCTGAGGGTAAAAATTTATACATGGTTGTCCCTATGTCTATTATTGCAAGGTTGACAATATTATTCGTTTTATAAATTTGAGCGTTTAAAATCACACATCAAAGCAATTAGTCAGGATAAACAACAATACCCAGTGCTTCGAGAATCAGTTCTTGCTGCCAGGCTGCAATTTTGATACCTGATGTATCGACTTTGCGGGGATCTAAACCGTCGAGTTCGGCGTGGCATAAATTGGCACCCTGTAGGCTAAATTGCCCCCAGACATCTTCGGAAAAAACACCTCGACTTAAGTCTGACTCTTTCAGTGATGCACCCGCTAGGTTCGTTCCTATCCAGCGATTTTCAAACAACTCACATTTTTCTAAACAAACCCTCTCCATATTGGCATAGGAAAGATTACATCCAGAAATAAATGCTGAGCAAAAGTACATACGATTACTCACTTGATGGGCAAAGTTTGTTCGGGAAAAGTTGGCACCTTTTAAATCACACGCACGGAACTCTATACCGTAGCAATTGGCATTACTGAAGTTTGCCATCGCAAGTTGGCATTGTTGGAAACTTGCATCACGAAGATCTGCGACATCAAAGTGGCAGCCTTCGATATCACCCTGTTCAATGAACTTGCAGTTGACGAATGTCGTATCACGCAAGTTAGCACGTCGAAAGTCGCTGCGAATGAATGTGCAAGCGGTGAAGGTGAGATCACTTAAGTCTTTATGTGAAAAGTTGTGGTGCCGATATGTATGATTGTAGGTTTCCATGAGTACTCCTTGTTGAAAGGAGGGCTAGACTACCATTATACATATGCCAAGACATTAAAATAAAAGCCTGTTACATCAACACATTACAACCCCTCAATTTACCTGTTTTAAGTGGTCAAATTGGCGCGTAGAGCGCCTATCGCTCTTGCATTGGCACGCGGCCCTGTTGAAAAAAGTTATTCGCTTTAGATAGGGTTAGGAGAGCCGTGCTTCGCCGGTAAAAAATCGGACTATCCGACGCAGGGCGGACTCATCGGCGGAGAAGCAAACTTTGACTATATCTCCCTACACTTGGAAGAGGGCTAGACTGGCCCCATAGATCACCAGACACTTCGACTCTCTTAAAATAAGAGGTAGTCTTGGAACTATGTTTAATACCAGTCAGAACGATAAGATGGTTGAAGTGTTATCAGGACCTGAGCGGCGTCGGCGTCGTACACCGCAGGAAAAAATTGCCATTATTCAGCAGACTATGGAGCCCGGTATGACCGTGTCTCATGTCGCGCGCCTGCATGGCATCAATGCAAACCAGATATTCAAATGGCGCAAGCAATATTAAGACGGTTCACTGACGGCTGTTGCATCGGGCGAGGAAGTGGTGCCGGCCTCCGAACTCGCTGCCGCCAATAAGCAAATTCGCGAACTCCAGCGCCTTCTGGGCAAAAAGACGATGGAAGCCGAGATACTCAAAGAGGCCGTGGAGTTCGGCCGGGCAAAAAAATGGATTGCGCATGCGCCCTCGTTGCCTGGGAACGACGAATAAGCGACGTTTGCAGAAGTCTTAGCGTGTCGCGTGCGCAGTTGAGCATTCGGGTTCACCGGCCATCTGACTGACAGGATCGCAGACGGCAGCCCCGTTCTGACGATACCACCGTATTGTCCCGGATAAACATGGCGGTGGCTGACCTGCCGACGTATGGTTATCGCCGTGTGTGGGCGCTGCTGCGACGGGAGTCGGAGCGGGACGGCCTGCCTGTGGTTAATGCAAAGCGGGTGTATCGCATTATGAGAACGGGCACTGTTGCAAATAGTCGGTGGTGATAAACTTATCATCCCCTTTTGCTGATGGAGCTGCACATGAACCCATTCAAAGGCCGGCATTTTCAGCGTGACATCATTCTGTGGGCCGTACGCTGGTACTGCAAATACGGCATCAGTTACCGTGAGCTGCAGGAGATGCTGGCTGAACGCGGAGTGAATGTCGATCACTCCACGATTTACCGCTGGGTTCAGCGTTATGCGCCTGAAATGGAAAAACGGCTGCGCTGGTACTGGCGTAACCCTTCCGATCTTTGCCCGTGGCACATGGATGAAACCTACGTGAAGGTCAATGGCCGCTGGGCGTATCTGTACCGGGCCGTCGACAGCCGGGGCCGCACTGTCGATTTTTATCTCTCCTCCCGTCGTAACAGCAAAGCTGCATACCGGTTTCTGGGTAAAATCCTCAACAACGTGAAGAAGTGGCAGATCCCGCGATTCATCAACACGGATAAAGCGCCCGCCTATGGTCGCGCGCTTGCTCTGCTCAAACGCGAAGGCCGGTGCCCGTCTGACGTTGAACACCGACAGATTAAGTACCGGAACAACATGATTGAATGCGATCATGGCAAACTGAAACGGATAATCGGCGCCACGCTGGGATTTAAATCCATGAAGACGGCTTACGCCACCATCAAAGGTATTGAGGTGATGCGTGCACTACGCAAAGGCCAGGCCTCAGCATTTTATTATGGTGATCCCCTGGGCGAAATGCGCCTGGTAAGCAGAGTTTTTGAAATGTAAGGCCTTTGAATAAGACAAAAGGCTGCCTCATCGCTAACTTTGCAACAGTGCCCACTAGTGAGGGGCGGCAGCGCATCAAGCGGTGAGCGCACTCCGGCACCGCCAACTTTCAGCACATGCGTGTAAATCATCGTCGTAGAGACGTCGGAATGGCCGAGCAGATCCTGCACGGTTCGAATGTCGTAACCGCTGCGGAGCAAGGCCGTCGCGAACGAGTGGCGGAGGGTGTGCGGTGTGGCGGGCTTCGTGATGCCTGCTTGTTCTACGGCACGTTTGAAGGCGCGCTGAAAGGTCTGGTCATACATGTGATGGCGACGCACGACACCGCTCCGTGGATCGGTCGAATGCGTGTGCTGCGCAAAAACCCAGAACCACGGCCAGGAATGCCCGGCGCGCGGATACTTCCGCTCAAGGGCGTCGGGAAGCGCAACGCCGCTGCGGCCCTCGGCCTGGTCCTTCAGCCACCATGCCCGTGCACGCGACAGCTGCTCGCGCAGGCTGGGTGCCAAGCTCTCGGGTAACATCAAGGCCCGATCCTTGGAGCCCTTGCCCTCCCGCACGATGATCGTGCCGTGATCGAAATCCAGATCCTTGACCCGCAGTTGCAAACCCTCACTGATCCGCATGCCCGTTCCATACAGAAGCTGGGCGAACAAACGATGCTCGCCTTCCAGAAAACCGAGGATGCGAACCACTTCATCCGGGGTCAGCACCACCGGCAAGCGCCGCGACGGCCGAGGTCTTCCGATCTCCTGAAGCCAGGGCAGATCCGTGCACAGCACCTTGCCGTAGAAGAACAGCAAGGCCGCCAATGCCTGACGATGCGTGGAGACCGAAACCTTGCGCTCGTTCGCCAGCCAGGACAGAAATGCCTCGACTTCGCTGCTGCCCAAGGTTGCCGGGTGACGCACACCGTGGAAACGGATGAAGGCACGAACCCAGTGGACATAAGCCTGTTCGGTTCGTAAGCTGTAATGCAAGTAGCGTATGCGCTCACGCAACTGGTCCAGAACCTTGACCGAACGCAGCGGTGGTAACGGCGCAGTGGCGGTTTTCATGGCTTGTTATGACTGTTTTTTTGGGGTACAGTCTATGCCTCGGGCATCCAAGCAGCAAGCGCGTTACGCCGTGGGTCGATGTTTGATGTTATGGAGCAGCAACGATGTTACGCAGCAGGGCAGTCGCCCTAAAACAAAGTTAACCCAGGATGAGAACCTTGAAAGTATCATTGATGGCTGCGAAAGCGAAAAACGGCGTGATTGGTTGCGGTCCAGACATACCCTGGTCCGCGAAAGGGGAGCAGCTACTTTTTAAAGCATTGACCTACAATCAGTGGCTTCTGGTGGGTCGCAAGACGTTTGAATCTATGGGCGCACTCCCCAATAGGAAATACGCGGTCGTTACCCGCTCAGGTTGGACATCAAATGATGACAATGTAGTTGTATTTCAGTCAATCGAAGAGGCCATGGACAGGCTAGCTGAATTCACCGGTCACGTTATAGTGTCTGGTGGCGGAGAAATTTACCGAGAAACATTACCCATGGCCTCTACGCTCCACTTATCGACGATCGACATCGAGCCAGAGGGGGATGTTTTCTTCCCGAGTATTCCAAATACCTTCGAAGTTGTTTTTGAGCAACACTTTACTTCAAACATTAACTATTGCTATCAAATTTGGAAAAAGGGTTAACAAAGCTATGCAATCGACGGCAAAAAGCTTCGTTCGCTTCGCGCACTACGCCTTTTCCGCGATTGATAGCGACGTTATGTGAATATTGAAATGAGCATTCCAAAGAAAGGAAGTAGAAAAATTATCGTGGGCGAAAATGAGTTTTTGTGGCTCATTAGGTCAAAACTCACATATTCGCAGGACGGCACTGTTGCAAATAGTCGGTGGTGATAAACTTATCATCCCCTTTTGCTGATGGAGCTGCACATGAACCCATTCAAAGGCCGGCATTTTCAGCGTGACATCATTCTGTGGGCCGTACGCTGGTACTGCAAATACGGCATCAGTTACCGTGAGCTGCAGGAGATGCTGGCTGAACGCGGAGTGAATGTCGATCACTCCACGATTTACCGCTGGGTTCAGCGTTATGCGCCTGAAATGGAAAAACGGCTGCGCTGGTACTGGCGTAACCCTTCCGATCTTTGCCCGTGGCACATGGATGAAACCTACGTGAAGGTCAATGGCCGCTGGGCGTATCTGTACCGGGCCGTCGACAGCCGGGGCCGCACTGTCGATTTTTATCTCTCCTCCCGTCGTAACAGCAAAGCTGCATACCGGTTTCTGGGTAAAATCCTCAACAACGTGAAGAAGTGGCAGATCCCGCGATTCATCAACACGGATAAAGCGCCCGCCTATGGTCGCGCGCTTGCTCTGCTCAAACGCGAAGGCCGGTGCCCGTCTGACGTTGAACACCGACAGATTAAGTACCGGAACAACGTGATTGAATGCGATCATGGCAAACTGAAACGGATAATCGGCGCCACGCTGGGATTTAAATCCATGAAGACGGCTTACGCCACCATCAAAGGTATTGAGGTGATGCGTGCACTACGCAAAGGCCAGGCCTCAGCATTTTATTATGGTGATCCCCTGGGCGAAATGCGCCTGGTAAGCAGAGTTTTTGAAATGTAAGGCCTTTGAATAAGACAAAAGGCTGCCTCATCGCTAACTTTGCAACAGTGCCTTATTGTGCTATCTTCAAACGCGATGGCAGCAAGCGCTGGAACGTATTGCCGATGGCTTTGTGCATCATGTCAGACAGACCAAACAGAAGGCAAAGGATTATGCGCAGGAAGCGGTGTTTAAGGATTGGCAAAAAGCAGCTAAAAATGTCAGCAAGGCAGCTGAAGTACTGCACCTGTTCATTGATGACAGCATTGATCTGCAACTACCGTTTGCAACAGTAAGACAGCAAGCACTGAGCCTGCTGACCAAAAGGGATCTGGAATCTGTATGTCTCTTCCTGAACGAGCAGCGACGATCGGTCGATGAAGCCATGTGGCAGTACTGCGACGAGAAAGAAAGTCTGCGGAAAGGTTTGCTGCGAGAGTTGTTCCTATGTCTGCGCTTCGAAGGCTGCGACGGCACCCAGCACTTAGCGGCCGCCTTGGCGAAAACACAAAACGAACTCAACGGCCAGGACGCTCAGTTGCAAACTGCCGACACCAGACTCCTTTCCAAAAAATCACGTGAATTCCTGCTGGATGGTGAAGGGAATATCCTGATCGATCGTTATGAGTGGTTCCTCTATCAACAGATTCCTGATCGCCTGAATGGCCAGCTGACGCTGCCTGATATCACTAAATACCGGGCACTCGACGCCGACCTGATCGACGGGGAACATTGGCGAAAAAACAAATATACGCTGCTTCAACAGAGCCATTTTACAAAATTAGCGGAGGAGCCTGAAAAGCTGATCAAACAGATGGCCATGGAATTGGATACCCGTTTGTACGAAGTCGGCGAATATCTTGAACAGGACTACTATCGGCAACTTGACGAACTATCCGTCAACACGCCTTAACTTAAACAAAATACCCTCCGCCAAACCCGGGGCGGTTCACTTCTTCGACGAGAAAAACCATGCAAAACATTCTGATGAATCTGGCGTTTTATCTCCTGGTTGTTGCTGCCGGCGCCAGCTTTTCCCTGCAACAGGCGGCCAACAACCATCTTCGCGCAGAACTGCTTTCACCATGGTGGGCAGGTTTCATCAGTTATGTCGGCGGTTCCCTGGCCATGCTGGTCATGGCGCTGGTTTGTCGCGGCCCTGGCCTGTCATGGGATATGCTTTCGCGTACCAGCCCGTTTTCATGGACAGGCGGTATTTTAGGGGCGATTTACATTGCCACGGCCATTTTCATGATCCCGAAACTGGGAGCAACAACGGTTCTGGCATTGATGGTGGTCGGGCAAATGCTGCTTTCCCTGATGCTCGATCACTATGGCCTTCTTGGTATCCCGGTTTATCCTGTCACCGGTATCCGCCTGCTGGGCGTTGTCCTGCTTGTTCTTGGGGTAGTGCTGATCAGATGGCAGGCATAAGATCAAGGGATTCGAAGTCATGCGAGCCCTGCGCAAAGGACAGGCTCGCCCCTGGTGCCTGCAGCCCGGCATCAGGGGCGAGGTGCGCCTTGTGGAGAGAGCTTTTGGCATTGGGCCCTCGGCGCTGACGGAGGCCATGGGCATGCTCAACCACCATTTCGCAGCAGCCGCCTGATCGGCGCAGAGCGACAGCCTACCTCTGACTGCCGCCAATCTTTGCAACAGAGCCTCCGTCGCCATGCTCACCTCGCTTTGGTGCACACGAGTATTGAGCATAGTCGAGATTGGTGCAGATCACTTCTGATATTGAACTGTCAGGAGCTGGCTGCACAACAGCCATTACGCCCAATCAACTGGTGCAGTCGTCTTCTGAAAATGACAACGGGCGACAGGATCACGCCTTGCCCTCGGTCAGCGGCGTTTTCGTCACCCAAATGGGCAATTCCAGCGGCAGGGCGATTTCGGCCCGGTCGCGGGCCTGCAATTGCGCCCGCGCCCATTGGCCGTCTCGTTTCATCTCCGCTCGCAGAGGCAGGGGGTGGGTGTGCTCGAACTGCTCCCGGTCAAATGGCACCCCGGCTACGGTCAGCCGCTCAGGCATGGGCCGTTCCTGGCCGTGCTCGCGGACTAACACGTCATCGCCGCGCCGGATGATGTAGTACCCGGTCGCATCAGCGTTCATCCGCTCCGGCGCAGCATCTACGAAATCGGCCCGGTTCTCATCGAATGCCCAGACTTTCATGCGCAACCCTCCCGAATCGACATCAGATGGTGGCAGGAATGTGGCTGCATTGTGGTGAAGTGCCACGCTATTGCCACCGTATGCACACACAGCCGCCACAGTGTCGCCACTGTCTTACCAATATCCCGCCACCATCGTTCCACCATGTCACCACCTTGTTACCGTCATCATTGACACCATGCCGCCACCGTCTTTCCACACTGTTCCCACCATTGCCGGTGGCATCATGGGGTGGGAGTAGAAACAGGGGAGTCCTCTTGTGGCTGTTTGGGATCGGCATCCCTCGCCGCCTGTTCCTGCATAGCCCGCCGCTCCTGTTCGGCCATGCCTTTTGCGCAGGCCTGAGCGAACATTTCCGGCGTCATGCCTTGCTCCGCAGCGGTATCCATGTACGCCGCGAAACGTGCTTTGAGTCCGGCAAGCGGTGCGGCCAGAACGGTCAAGCTGAGGTAGTGCTCGAACTGGGCTGCGTGCATGAAGGTGCGTTCAAACGCCGCCCAGCGAGGATCATCATCGCTGGGCTCCGGCTGAGTGGCGTCAGCCTCTTGCGCGGCCCGCAGTTCCGCTAGACGGTGCTCCAGCGCGGCCATCGACTCTTCCTCGCGCTCGCGCTCGATGCGCTGCTGCTGTAGCCGCTTCGCCTCGGCCTCGCGCTCCTGGCGGGCCTTCTCCTTCTGCAAGGCTTCCAGCTCGGCCAGCTTCGCCAGCGTCGGCTCCTGCTCGGCGGTGATGCGCTGGTGCGCCTGCTGGCGCACGTGCTGCACGCGCAAGCTGGCCTCCTCGATGCGCTGCCCAAGTCGCTGCCACTCGGCGCGGTGTTCCTCGCGCTGCTGTTCCAGCTCGCGCAGCTTGGGCGCATGACCAATGCCCTTGTCGTGGAACCACGCCTGCACTTTGTGCGCCTCCCGCCATGCCTGCGCCTGGTCGCGGGCGCGGGCTGCGGCGCTGCCCGCCTCGGTGTGCTGGTTCTGTAGCGCCTGCCGCTCGGCCTCGGCCTGTAGTACAGCGCGGTCGCGCTCTACCAGGTCGATCACTCGCGGCGGGCGCAGGCGGGCAATCTCCTGGGCCAGCTCGCGGCTGCTCATGCGCTCCAGGCGCTGGCGCTCCTGCTGCGCCTTCTCCCGCTCGGCCCGCTCTCGGGCCTCCCGCTAGGCCTGTTCGCGGCGCTGCCGCTCGGCTTCCAGGTGGATGATTTCGGCGCCGGTATCCGGCACCGCGCGCCGCAGCTCGGCGGCGGCCTGGGCCACCTCGGCGCGGGCGGCGCGAAACTCGATCACCTGGGCGCGACCTTCGCCGCGCCAGGCGCTCGGCAACTGCTTGCGCTCCGGCTCCAGGCCGGTGCCGCGCTCGGCGTGGCTGCGCATGTCGATGCGCTGCTCCACCCCGGCCCGCTCCAGGTGCGCATTGCACATGGCCTCCCAGCGCCCGCGCAGCTCTTTCAGCTCGGCGGCCCGCTCGGCCTTGGTCAAGGTCTGGCCCGCGCTCGGGCCGTAGCCCTTGCGTGCGCCGCCCTTCTCCGGGGCCTTGGCGTTGTACCGCTTGAAGTACTGCTCCGGGTCGCGGTCGATGCCATCCACCTGTCGCTCCGAAAACATCAGGTGGAAGTGCGGCTGCTCGCCACCATCGGCGGCGGTCGGTACATGGAGGGCCCACTGGTAGGCGTGCCGGTCGCCTATCTCCTGGCGTACAAACTCGCGCACCGGCACTGTTGCAAATAGTCGGTGGTGATAAACTTATCATCCCCTTTTGCTGATGGAGCTGCACATGAACCCATTCAAAGGCCGGCATTTTCAGCGTGACATCATTCTGTGGGCCGTACGCTGGTACTGCAAATACGGCATCAGTTACCGTGAGCTGCAGGAGATGCTGGCTGAACGCGGAGTGAATGTCGATCACTCCACGATTTACCGCTGGGTTCAGCGTTATGCGCCTGAAATGGAAAAACGGCTGCGCTGGTACTGGCGTAACCCTTCCGATCTTTGCCCGTGGCACATGGATGAAACCTACGTGAAGGTCAATGGCCGCTGGGCGTATCTGTACCGGGCCGTCGACAGCCGGGGCCGCACTGTCGATTTTTATCTCTCCTCCCGTCGTAACAGCAAAGCTGCATACCGGTTTCTGGGTAAAATCCTCAACAACGTGAAGAAGTGGCAGATCCCGCGATTCATCAACACGGATAAAGCGCCCGCCTATGGTCGCGCGCTTGCTCTGCTCAAACGCGAAGGCCGGTGCCCGTCTGACGTTGAACACCGACAGATTAAGTACCGGAACAACGTGATTGAATGCGATCATGGCAAACTGAAACGGATAATCGGCGCCACGCTGGGATTTAAATCCATGAAGACGGCTTACGCCACCATCAAAGGTATTGAGGTGATGCGTGCACTACGCAAAGGCCAGGCCTCAGCATTTTATTATGGTGATCCCCTGGGCGAAATGCGCCTGGTAAGCAGAGTTTTTGAAATGTAAGGCCTTTGAATAAGACAAAAGGCTGCCTCATCGCTAACTTTGCAACAGTGCCCATTTATGAATGTTCCTGTTATGGCTTATGTTCAAGAAAGCATTGCCCCTGAAATGATGGGCAAGGTGTTTTCCCTTTTGATGACCGCCATGACTCTTTCTATGCCGATAGGCTTACTTGTTGCAGGTCCGGTTGTTGAGGTTATAGGTGTTAATACATGGTTTTTCTGGTCTGGTGTTGCGTTGATAGTAAACGCTGTTCTCTGCCGCATTCTGACACGACGCTATGACAAAGTAACAATGAAACCGCAAGTGGACTGAAAAAAGGACCGGGTTGATGATAATTTGTAGTGGTGAGCTTCTGGGAGTACAAAACAAAGTGCTCAAAATTGTCGGGCTCATGGCGTTTAACGGTATTAATTTCGCTTATAATAATCTTTCTATAATAGCCTAAAGGAGAATATCTATGATACCTAATAGCGAAAATAAAAGAGTATGGTTTATTACCGGAGCAAGCAAGGGGCTTGGCTATGCTTTTACATGCGCCGCCTTGAAAGCCGGGGATAAAGTTGTTGCAGTTGCAAGGACTATCGATAATTTGGCGAAGCTAGAAGAAACATATCAAGAGAGCTTACTGCCATTAAACCTCGATGTTACAGATAGGGAGGCTGTTTTTTCTACGGTTGAAACAGCAGTTAAACATTTCGGTAGGCTTGATATTGTTGTTAATAATGCGGGTATCATGACTATGGGTATGATTGAAGAACTAAACGAATCCGATGCTCGGAAACTAATGGACACAAACTTTTTTGGAGCTCTTTGGGTTTGTCAGGCAGTGATGCCCTATTTGAGGTCGCAGCGTTCTGGACATATCATACAGATTACAAGCATTGGCGCTATTATCTCGGGTCCGATGTCTGGTATTTACAGTGCAAGTAAATTTGCGCTGGAAGGAATGAGTGAAGCCTTAGCAAAAGAAGCGGAACATTTCGGAGTGAAACTCACTATGGTGGAACCAGGAGGATATTGGACAGATTTATACACTTCGATGAGTTACAGCAATCCATTAGATTCATACGGTACACTGCGCGATGAGCTGGCGAAACAGTATTCCGAAGATTCGGTCGATAGTGATCCTTCCTTGGCAGCGGAAGCCCTTATGAAATTAGTAGCCAGCAATAATCCGCCTTTGAGGCTTATCCTTGGCAGCATGGTATACGATTTGGCGATGGATACCTTAAAAGCACGGATGGCTACCTGGGAAGAATGGGAAGCTGTTAGCCGTGCATCAGAAAAGGCTATTCCTGCACCGGAGAGATATGGAGTATAATACCAAACATGGTTTTTGAGGCAAGGACGAAACTATCATGAAAATTGAAATTATGGAATATAACCCGGATTGGACAAAGAATTTTGAAGAAGAGAAAATAAAATTGCTCCATTTTTTCGGTTCTCATGCCGTAGCCATTGAACATATCGGAAGCACGGCGATACCCAATCAACGGGCGAAACCGGTTATAGATATATTTATTGGCGTTTCGCCTTTTGCTGAACTACCTTTTATCAGCGCATTTTTAATGCAAAGGAGTATCACCACACTCCGACAGATATGACAGGCAGATATTTGTTTGCAAAATATACAAATGAAGTTTGGACCCATAATCTTCTTGCTTTGGTGTAGGTATAATACCCAAAAACGAAGTTTATGCGGAACAGGATAACACCTCGAAATCGGAGTTTATATGGCTTCGTGGGGGAGTTATGTGTTTGAGCTTTGTCGCATTAACGCGAATCAGGGGTTGACGGCAGAAATAGACTGGAATTACACTTCTTGGAGTCGGCGTTGCCGGAAAATTCTGATTGGATTAGTTGTTCGGGGTGCGAAAACAGTCGTAGTTCGGGGAAAAAACCGAATTTTGACCCAAAACCGCGAAAAACTCGAAATGACAGTTCCTATCAGTTTTCATAATGAATTAAAACAAAAAAATTAGGCTGCAAAGATAGGGAAAATGTGTCAATTTGCGTAAGTGATAATTAGTCAATTAAGATAAATGCTACTTTTGTAATCAAAGCAAAATGATATGAGCAAGATTTTTGGAATCGTAAATATAACCACCGATAGTTTTTCCGATGGAGGACTTTATTTAGATACAGATAAGGCAATTGAGCATGCTCTGCATTTGGTTGAAGATGGAGCAGATGTGATTGATTTGGGAGCCGCTTCCAGTAATCCTGATACAACTGAAGTGGGCGTTGTGGAAGAAATCAAAAGACTCAAACCTGTCATTAAGGCTTTAAAAGAAAAAGGCATTTCTATTTCTGTTGATACATTTAAACCTGAGGTTCAGAGTTTTTGCATAGAACAAAAGGTTGATTTTATTAATGATATTCAAGGTTTTCCTTATCCTGAGATTTATTCAGGCTTGGCAAAGTCAGATTGCAAACTTGTGTTGATGCACTCCGTTCAGCGAATTGGTGCAGCTACTAAAGTTGAAACGAATCCGGAAGAGGTTTTTACTTCCATGATGGAATTTTTTAAAGAAAGAATTGCTGCTTTAGTTGAGGCTGGTGTAAAGCGTGAACGAATTATTCTTGATCCGGGTATGGGCTTCTTTTTAGGCTCTAATCCAGAAACATCTATTCTTGTTTTGAAGCGTTTCCCTGAAATTCAAGAAGCTTTTAATTTGCAAGTAATGATTGCAGTGTCACGGAAATCATTCTTAGGTAAAATAACTGGAACCGATGTGAAATCTCGTTTAGCACCAACTCTTGCAGCAGAAATGTATGCATACAAAAAAGGTGCAGATTATCTCCGCACCCATGATGTTAAGTCTTTATCAGATGCCTTGAAAATATCCAAAGCCCTAGGTTAGTTTTATTTTTTTAGCTTTCTAAATGAATATGCTATACTTGCTCTGAAGTTGTGTTGGCGTACTTGACTTAGGTCTGGATCTTTCGAACTGTTACTAAGAGGGTAATCATAGCCAAACATAAACTGGAAATGTCCTAATTCTAAACCTGTTCCAATACCTACACTATAATCAAGAGGACTTAAACTTCCATCACTTCCAAAAGGTTTTGTGTACTTCTCTTGAGTTTTCGTAGCTAAATAGTAGTGTTTGTTGGTAAATCCAAATAATCCAATATTCAATCTTGCGACCGGGAAAGCCCTCTTGAAAGTACCACAAGTTCGCGGGATGGAGTTTTATCCCAGCTGCATCGAGAAAGGCATGCGCAGTGAGCGTGCTCTCAAGCTCGCCATCGCCGAAATGTATGTCAAAGGAGTAAGTACCCGCAGGGTCTCGGATATCGTCGAAATTCTTTGTGGCACCGAAGTCAGCTCGTCCCAGGTCAGCAGGCTGGCAAAGGAGCTCGATGAAGAGATTACGTCTTGGAAGGCGCAGCCTGTCGGACAGATTCAATACTTGGTACTTGATGCGACCTATGAATCGGTTCGCGTCGGTTCCCATGTGGTCAAGCAGGCGCTTCTAGTGGCTATTGGCGTTGATTACAGCGGGAATCGGCATATTCTTGACGCCGAAGTCGCGAACAGTGAGGCAGAGGTAAACTGGCGTTCCTTTCTCGAGGGTCTCGTACGACGAGGGATGCACGGCCTGCGAATGATCACCAGTGATGACCACTCAGGACTGCGCGCGGCAATCGATGCTGTCTTCCCTGGAATTCTGTGGCAACGCTGCCAGTTTCATCTGCAGCAGAATGCCCACTCCTACGTCACGAAAAAAGATGAGATCCCGCTGATAGCCGCTGATATTCGGAAGGTGTTCAATCGGAATATGTCAAGATAGTTTATGCCAGATTTTTGAGAGGTTTGCATCAAGCAGCCTTCGAAAGAGGACGGCATGACATTGAGACCGGCAAGGCGTCGTAGATACGCACTTTCCCAGTACGCCACCGTAAGGGGTTTTTCTCTTTGGCAGCAAGAATGGTTTGGTTTCTTTTTTCCTCGGCGCCGTAGGCGTCCGACTAACACCTGAATTAAGCCGCGCCGCGAAGCGGCGTCGGCTTGAATGAACTGTTAGATGCCAGCCCGATCAATGTGCGCTGACCTTGGATAGCAGATTTAGAACGGCGACGCCACTAACGATAAGTCCCATGCCAACGAACGCCCACAAGTCTAGTTTCTGGCCATGGAAGATCCAAGCGATAGCTGCCACAAGTACGATGCCGAGGCCAGCCCAAACAGCATAAGCAATGCCGACCGGGATGGACTTGAGTGCGAGAGAGAGGAAATAGAACGCAAGCCCGTAGCCAGCCACAACTACAACAGAAGGAACTAACTTGGTGAATCCATGGCTGGACTTCAGTGCGGAAGTTGCGACGACCTCACCAAATATTGCAATAGCCAGAAAGAGCCAGTTCTTCACGTGCAATCTCCTCTACGGTATGAAGGATAAATAGTGGTGGCTATGAGTTGCCAAAAACAGTCTTGCGGCTGTCGATTTTCTGTGAGCATACGCAACGCCAAATCTGGCATCTAACGCTTGAGTTAAGCCGCGCCGCGAAGCGGCGTCGGCTTGAACGAATTGTTAGACATTATTTGCCGACTACCTTGGTGATCTCGCCTTTCACGTAGTGAACAAATTCTTCCAACTGATCTGCGCGCGAGGCCAAGCGATCTTCTTCTTGTCCAAGATAAGCCTGTCTAGCTTCAAGTATGACGGGCTGATACTGGGCCGGCAGGCGCTCCATTGCCCAGTCGGCAGCGACATCCTTCGGCGCGATTTTGCCGGTTACTGCGCTGTACCAAATGCGGGACAACGTAAGCACTACATTTCGCTCATCGCCAGCCCAGTCGGGCGGCGAGTTCCATAGCGTTAAGGTTTCATTTAGCGCCTCAAATAGATCCTGTTCAGGAACCGGATCAAAGAGTTCCTCCGCCGCTGGACCTACCAAGGCAACGCTATGTTCTCTTGCTTTTGTCAGCAAGATAGCCAGATCAATGTCGATCGTGGCTGGCTCGAAGATACCTGCAAGAATGTCATTGCGCTGCCATTCTCCAAATTGCAGTTCGCGCTTAGCTGGATAACGCCACGGAATGATGTCGTCGTGCACAACAATGGTGACTTCTACAGCGCGGAGAATCTCGCTCTCTCCAGGGGAAGCCGAAGTTTCCAAAAGGTCGTTGATCAAAGCTCGCCGCGTTGTTTCATCAAGCCTTACGGTCACCGTAACCAGCAAATCAATATCACTGTGTGGCTTCAGGCCGCCATCCACTGCGGAGCCGTACAAATGTACGGCCAGCAACGTCGGTTCGAGATGGCGCTCGATGACGCCAACTACCTCTGATAGTTGAGTCGATACTTCGGCGATCACCGCTTCCCTCATGATGTTTAACGCCTTGCTCACCGGAAAATTGCGAGCGCAGCGAGTAATTTTTACGGTGCAGCAACTTGTTGTACGGTGCAACCGATAGCTATGACGTTTGCCCCTTAATCGCCTGGATAATCCTCGGCCAGTCTTCATGATGCAACTCATGTCCCGTGCCTTCGAGTGTCAGCATTTTTGAACCACGAATCGCATCTTTCAGTGCCAACCCATGCACATAAGGAAGTACAGGATCCTCCGTGCCGTGAATGATCAAAGTTGGTACAGCTATCTCATTTAATCTCCCGAGCCATCTCTCGCCACCACCTAAAGTAGTGTGGTTGAATGTTGTCAGGATATTCGGAGTGCGATCAAAATTTAACTCAGCGATATTTTGTATCTTCTCAGCGTCAAAAGCATGCGCAGTACCTGAGTTGATTCGCCACGCTCCGACCTGATACGCGACGACAGCATCTCTATCAGACCAATCCAGCGATTCCGCCCGTTGGTGATACTCAATGATGGCAGGATCAAAAGCGGGCATATCAGGATCTGCATCTGCAAGCCGTTCTGAAGCAATCAGCGTCAAGCTCTTCACACGTTTCGGATACTTGAGAGCTACAAGCTGGGAAAGAAATCCCCCCAAAGACATGCCGACTAAATGAGCAGCTTCCAGACCATAACCATCAATGACGCGAACCACATCATCTGCTAATTCTTCAACGGAATATGGAGCTTGACCTGGCTCATAGCTTGTTGATTTCCCGGTATCACGGTGGTCGTACCGGATCACATAGCGACCCATTTTGGCTAGTTGGGAGCAAAACTCATCAGGCCACCACACCGCAGACGACATTGCCCCCATGATCAGGATAATGGGTTCATGGGCCGGGTCGCCGAATGATTCGGTATAGAGTGAAATCGCTTTATCAACAACTACCTTTTCTTTCATACTAAAATTGCCTTCGAGTTTTACGTACAACATTTGAATATCGCGCATGCGCGTTTTCCGCCTCATATTTCCCATCAAGATGTATTCGTAATTAATTAATATCCTTAGTGAAATTCCTGAATCCGAAGAAAGTCACAAGGACGCAAACGTGCATGCGCGATATACTTCTATCATTGCACGTTATCCTTAAAGGTCCGATCTTAAACTGTTGGCAGCAACAGTATTTTTAACGTATAGGAAGAATAAACGCCCTTTTCACCCAAGTCCAACAGCTTTGGACCGCAGTTGACTCTTTCGACACCCCTGCGATGCAACCCAATCCGGCTGACGGGGAGCCAGCAACGCTGAAAATTTACCCTCCTCTTTCCCACTAGCGGCTCCTTTTCCGACAACCAGCACGGCGGATCCCTGCCGCGGCGCTGTGAACGCAGCATTTTGATTGGTATCGTTGGCCTTCAGGCTCGTCAGTCAAACAGACCCAGGAGCAGCTCAGCCGGTGGCGCCCGGCTTTCGGGTAACGCCCTGGTCCCGCTGGTTTCGGCTTTGTGCTTCAGGTGATCAAGGATCTGCTTGATCACTATAGGGTCTTCAATGCAGGCGATGACTTTCATGGCGCCGCCGCAGCCGCTGCAGGTCTCGATGTCGATATTGAAAACACGCTTGAGCCGTTGCGCCCATGTCATCGACGCTCGCCGTTGTGCTGGTGTTGCCGGTTCATCAGCCACCCTGACCTTGTTGCCCCTGCCCCGTTTTGCCGGCGTGACCAACGCCCGGTGCCGACTGTTGGGTGCGAACACCCCGTGGAAGCGGGTTAGGTTGACTCTGGGCTTCGGTACCAGGGCGGCCAGCCTTGCAATGAAATCCAATGGTTCGAAAATGACGTGCGTGGTGCCGTCCCGGTACGGCGTCTTGAGCTGGTAGCGCACGTTGCCGCCTCGTGTTAACGACAGCCGCTTCTCGGATACCGCCGGGCGGCTGATGTACCGGCACAGCCGTTCGAGCTTCTTGCGTTCATCGGCCCTGGCCGCCACGCCGGCGTGCAGGCTGAACCCGGCTACCTTGCCAATCCCGTCACCGAACGGATCACCACTGGTCGGCAGAGTTTGCAAAGTGAACACCTTTCGCCCCGCCTGTGAACCGACAGCGATACGGTAAGTGATCGAGTGCCCCAGCAGGGGTGTCATCGGGTCGTCATCCACCGCATCCGAGGCCAGATAGCTGTTTTCGACATCCCGTTCCAGCAGGCCTTGCCGTTCCAGATAGCGACCCACCCGGTGGGCGATGGTGTGCGTCAGCTGGGTGAGCTCTGGGCTGGTCGGCGCCTTGACCCAGCGGAAACGCGCTGAGCCGTGGGATTGCTCGACATACACACCGTCGAGAAACAGCATGTGGAAGTGAACATTCAGATTGAGCGCCGATCCAAAACGCTGGATCAGGGTGACCGCGCCCGTCTTGGCCACTTGGTGGGTATGGCCCGCTTTCTTGACCAGGTGCGTGGCAATGACGCGGTAAACGATGCCCAGCACCCACCCCATGATCTCGGGCCGGCTGGCAAACAGGAAACGCAGCTGAAACGGGAAGCTCAACACCCACTGACGCATGGGTTGTTCAGGCAGTACTTCATCAACCAGCAAGGCGGCACTTTCGGCCATCCGCCGCGCCCCACAGCTCGGGCAGAAACCGCGACGCTTACAGCTGAAAGCGACCAGGTGCTCGGCGTGGCAAGACTCGCAGCGAACCCGTAGAAAGCCATGCTCCAGCCGCCCGCATTGGAGAAATTCTTCAAATTCCCGTTGCACATAGCCCGGCAATTCCTTTCCCTGCTCTGCCATAAGCGCAGCGAATGCCGGGTAATACTCGTCAACGATCTGATAGAGAAGGGTTTGCTCGGGTCGGTGGCTCTGGTAACGACCAGTATCCCGATCCCGGCTGGCCGTCCTGGCCGCCACATGAGGCATGTTCCGCGTCCTTGCAATACTGTGTTTACATACAGTCTATCGCTTAGCGGAAAGTTCTTTTACCCTCAGCCGAAATGCCTGCCGTTGCTAGACATTGCCAGCCAGTGCCCGTCACTCCGCGGTCTTCACTGCGTGATCGAGTTGATCGACACCCGCCGTGACACGCTCCATGAAGTGCCTGCCTGCGTCTGTTAGCCGAACGCCCCGCGCATGGCGCTCAAATAGCAGGACACCAAGGTTATCCTCCAGCGCTTTCACACGCGCGCTGACGCTCGACTGGCTGATACCAAGTGCCTTGGCCGCATGCCGAAAATTCAGATGCTCGGCGACGGCGATGAACTGAACAAGGGAAATGAGCGGTATCCTGCCAGACAGGATACCGACATTCACGAGGTTTCGATGGTTAGTGCGCCGCATCGGAGCGGGCCTGCTACCAGTCGTCGGTTAGACGACTGGCGACTTCTCGGTGGCAGCCCCACGGAGCCGAAGGAGCACCAGCCCCAACGAAACCAGTACCGCCATCGCCGTGGCGTAACAGATCACGGGCCACGCTGTGTCACCGTTTAAAAGTGCCACCGCCAATGTCCCGACAATGCTGACTATCAGGCTTTGAACGCAGAAGTAGAACGCGACCGCTGATCCCGCGATGTCGTCGAACTCTGCCAAAGCGCCGTTCGCGGTAACGGACACCGTGAAGACAATACCGACCGCGACAACCCACATCGGTAGGATGAAGGTGAGGAATGACGGCGAGCCGTAAAGTTCGCCGATCCCCAACAGGACCGCTCCGCAAACAAGCAACGCCATCCCACGCGCCACGCATCCTGCGATGCCCCATCTGGCGACAAAGGACTTCGCGAAACGGGTTGTCACGATCATTACAAGCGCGACAGTGGCGAAGGCAAAGCTGAATCCGATATCGGAATATTCCGCTTGGCCTATGAGCACACGGGGAGCCGTCGAGAAGAAGACGAAGTAGGTGCCCATACCGGCGCTAAAGCCGACAGTGTAAACCCAAAAAGCCGGACTCGCGAAGATCGGCAAGACAGATCGGCGCGTCTTGACTTGATCCAGAGGGCGGGTTTCGTGCCACCTGAAACCCGCATTTAGGAGTGCGAGCATCGCCAGTATAGCCAAAGTAATGAATATCGCCTGCCATCCCAAGAACTCGCCGATCAATGCTCCGGCGATAGGGCCGAGCGCAGGCACGAACGCCAGTATCGAACTGAAAAGGCCGTAGATGACGACACCCTCAGGACGGTTGGCATAAACGTCGCGAACCGTCGCGAACGTCGCCACCAGCATGGCCGACGCGCCCACTGCTTGAAGTAGACGGAAAGCGACAAAGGCCGGTGCAGTTGAAGACCAAGCTGCTCCCAGAGACGCAATGACGAAAGCCGTTGCGCCCGCAAGTAGAATTGGCCGTCGCCCGATTCTGTCTGAGAGCGGACCAAAAATCACCTGGCCCACGCCGAGCATCACCATATAGAGGCTCAACGTGAGTTGGATCATAGCGGGCGTCGTGTTCAGGATGCCGGGCATCGCTGGAACGACAGGGAGATAAATATCCATCGCCAGTGAAGCGAGGATGTCGAAAGGAGCCATCAGCAGCAGTGCTGCCGGCAGCGTATAGGCCCACGCGGGGCGTGTGGTGGTCATGACGAATCAACCCTCGATTAAGGAATACCGGGCGACGTCTGCTCGTCAGCAATCAGATGAGACTAGCCTTACAGAGCGCCGCAACAACAATACTGGTTGTTGCGGCTTACTTGTCTGCTGACTTGGAATTTCCCATCTGATTACTCCACGCTTACGAATATGAATTGCTACATTTTATCCGATTATCTTTTGCTTCGCAATGCGGCATGGGCGCACTCAGCGTTCCAGCCCCCTCTGCCGCCCTAACTGCCACGACACCGACCCGCCCTGCACGATGCCCATAACCTCGCGGCCGAGTTGGCGGTCGATGATCGGCCGCCACGGGACAAGGGTGAACTCATGGGATTTCTCGACCACGGCGAACTTGCCGCTCGATAGATGCACGGTTCCGGTAAACTTGCCGCTGACGCTCTCGCCGTCCGTGGCGGCGCGGAACGGCAGGCCCTTACTCAAAGCCATATCCGATCCGACGCCGGCTACCTCGCGCTCCCGCAGGATGGCGAGAAGGTTGCGCCGGTAGAAGACGCGGCTGTCCCGGCTGCGGGTGGCGTCGCCCTGTTCGATATGGTGCTCGCGGCGCTGGTCCATGGCTTCGCGGACTTGTTGCCCGAAGCCGGTTGGCGCAAGGTCGGCCGTCTCGCCGTGGATCAGCCGCCGGTCCAGCCAGGTCGCGCCGTCCGATCCGATCTGTTTGTTCAGATCGACCGGGGAAAGGACGCGAACGCTGGCCTGACTGTCTCGGCCGGCGTCATGGGCGGCGGCACGGCTGACCAGATCATCGGGGATGCGCCATTGGTCGGCGTCGATCCGCTCGACGATACCGGCCCGGCGTAGCGCCTCCAGCCGGCGCACATGGGCATCGACATAGCCCTCATAGTCGCCGCCTGGAACGCGGCACGTATAGGAAGAATAAACGCCCTTTTCACCCAAGTCCAACAGCTTTGGACCGCAGTTGACTCTTTCGACACCCCTGCGATGCAACCCAATCCGGCTGACGGGGAGCCAGCAACGCTGAAAATTTACCCTCCTCTTTCCCACTAGCGGCTCCTTTTCCGACAACCAGCACGGCGGATCCCTGCCGCGGCGCTGTGAACGCAGCATTTTGATTGGTATCGTTGGCCTTCAGGCTCGTCAGTCAAACAGACCCAGGAGCAGCTCAGCCGGTGGCGCCCGGCTTTCGGGTAACGCCCTGGTCCCGCTGGTTTCGGCTTTGTGCTTCAGGTGATCAAGGATCTGCTTGATCACTATAGGGTCTTCAATGCAGGCGATGACTTTCATGGCGCCGCCGCAGCCGCTGCAGGTCTCGATGTCGATATTGAAAACACGCTTGAGCCGTTGCGCCCATGTCATCGACGCTCGCCGTTGTGCTGGTGTTGCCGGTTCATCAGCCACCCTGACCTTGTTGCCCCTGCCCCGTTTTGCCGGCGTGACCAACGCCCGGTGCCGACTGTTGGGTGCGAAGGCACTGTTGCAAATAGTCGGTGGTGATAAACTTATCATCCCCTTTTGCTGATGGAGCTGCACATGAACCCATTCAAAGGCCGGCATTTTCAGCGTGACATCATTCTGTGGGCCGTACGCTGGTACTGCAAATACGGCATCAGTTACCGTGAGCTGCAGGAGATGCTGGCTGAACGCGGAGTGAATGTCGATCACTCCACGATTTACCGCTGGGTTCAGCGTTATGCGCCTGAAATGGAAAAACGGCTGCGCTGGTACTGGCGTAACCCTTCCGATCTTTGCCCGTGGCACATGGATGAAACCTACGTGAAGGTCAATGGCCGCTGGGCGTATCTGTACCGGGCCGTCGACAGCCGGGGCCGCACTGTCGATTTTTATCTCTCCTCCCGTCGTAACAGCAAAGCTGCATACCGGTTTCTGGGTAAAATCCTCAACAACGTGAAGAAGTGGCAGATCCCACGATTCATCAACACGGATAAAGCGCCCGCCTATGGTCGCGCGCTTGCTCTGCTCAAACGCGAAGGCCGGTGCCCGTCTGACGTTGAACACCGACAGATTAAGTACCGGAACAACGTGATTGAATGCGATCATGGCAAACTGAAACGGATAATCAACGCCACGCTGGGATTTAAATCCATGAAGACGGCTTACGCCACCATCAAAGGTATTGAGGTGATGCGTGCACTACGCAAAGGCCAGGCCTCAGCATTTTATTATGGTGATCCCCTGGGCGAAATGCGCCTGGTAAGCAGAGTTTTTGAAATGTAAGGCCTTTGAATAAGACAAAAGGCTGCCTCATCGCTAACTTTGCAACAGTGCCCCCGTCTTTGGGAAGTGGCGGTACTCTTTCACCTCCGGGATGCTTTTCGTTCCGGAGATGTCTGGCTCGCTCATTCGCGCCGCTATGGTGACCTCAAGCAGGTACTGGTGCCGATGATCGCGGCGCAGGAAAATGCAAAACTGGCCGTGCCTTCCAACCCACAGGATTGGCTGGCAGACAGAAAGGCGCGACTCACGATCGCTCTTAAGCGGCTGGCCCGGGCTGCCCGTAACGGCACTATTCCGCACGGTAGCATAGAAGATGGAACGTTGCGGATCGACAGGTTGACAGCAGACGTGCCGGATGGTGCCGAGGCACTCATACTGGATCTGTATCGCCGAATGCCGTCCGTTCGGATTACCGACATGCTGCTTGAAGTTGATGCAGCCCTTGGTTTCACAGATGCGTTTACCCATCTGAGAACCGGGGCTCCATGTCGCGACCGGATCGGTCTGCTCAACGTCCTGCTCGCTGAAGGGCTCAATCTGGGCCTGCGTAAGATGGCGGAAGCTACAAACACGCATGATTACTGGCAGCTCTCACGCCTTGCCCGCTGGCATGTTGAAAGCGAAGCCATGAACCAGGCATTGGCAATTGTGGTGGCCGCGCAGGGTAAACTGCCGATGTCACGCGTCTGGGGGATGGGCACGTCAGCATCGAGCGATGGTCAGTTTTTCCCGACAGCGCGGCATGGCGAAGCCATGAACATGGTCAATGCCAAATATGGTTCTGTTCCCGGCCTCAAAGCGTATACTCACGTAAGCGACCAGTTCGCGCCATTCGCTTGTCAGTCGATCCCGGCGACCGTGAGCGAGGCACCGTATATTCTCGATGGACTACTGATGAACGAGGTCGGTCGCCATGTTCGCGAACAGTATGCCGATACAGCAGGATTCACCGACCATTTGTTCGGAGCCAGTAGCCTGCTCGGCTACAATCTCGTTCTGCGAATCAGGGATCTGCCATCGAAGCGGTTGTACGTATTTAATCCCGATACGACCCCCAGGGAGTTACGCAAGTTGGTAGGTGGAAAAGCCCGGGAGGATCTTATCGTTGCGAACTGGCCTGATATTTTCCGTTGTGCCGCGACGATGACCGCTGGCAAAATCAGGCCCAGCCAACTCCTGCGCAAGCTCGCTTCTTACCCACGACAAAACAACCTTGCAGTTGCGCTTCGTGAAGTTGGTCGTATTGAACGGACCCTTTTCATTATTGAGTGGATCCTGGATACGGACATGCAGCGGCGTGCTCAGATCGGTCTTAACAAGGGAGAGGCCCACCATGCGCTCAAAAATGCGCTCCGTATCGGGAGGCAGGGGGAAATTCGCGATCGCACGACAGAGGGGCAGCACTACCGAATCGCTGGGCTCAATTTATTGACTGCGGTGATCATTTACTGGAATACCGTCCATCTTGGTCATGCCGTCACGGAGCGGCGGAACGAAGGGTTGGATGTTCCCCCTGAATTTCTTCCCCACATATCCCCATTGGGCTGGGCGCACATTCTACTGACTGGCGAATATCTTTGGCCCAAGGAACCGAAAGCTTAGGGTGTCATTTCGCCCTCAGCCGGAACCGACCCCTTTTAGCCAAATAACGTTTGGGAATCACCAGAATGGTGGGACAACAGCGGTTTTAGTGCCCTAAATCGTACGTTTTCATCCAGTTGCCCCTCAAACCCCATGTTCAAGTCAGAATAGTGGACAGGCGGCCAAGAACTTCGTTCATGATAGTCTCCGGAACCCGTTCGAGTCGTTTTCCGCCCCGTGCTTTCATATCAATTGTCCGGGGTTGATCGCAACGTACAACACCTGTGGTACGTATGCCAACACCATCCAACGACACCGCAAAGCCGGCAGTGCGGGCAAAATTGCCTCCGCTGGTTACGGGCACAACAACAGGCAGGCGGGTCACGCGATTAAAGGCCGCCGGTGTGACAATCAGCACCGGCCGCGTTCCCTGCTGCTCATGACCTGCGGTAGGATCAAGCGAGACAAGCCAGATTTCCCCTCTTTCCATGTCAGATTTCCTCCTGACCAGTCGCCGGTGCATCCAGCCATTCTCGTTCTTCAGCTGATATTTCAGCATTCGGATCACACTGTGCCAGTAGCTCAGCCAGTGAATATTGCGGGCGTCTGTACGGCTCAACAATCAGCCGGCCATTATCAATGACCATGCCAACTTCATTATCTGTGCCCAGAGACAGCGCATTCAGCAGTGCCGGTGGGACGGTCAGCATAACTGAGCCGCCAACCCTCTTCAGTCGGGTGGTATGCATTCTTCACCTCCATAAAAGTTATATTTAAATATAACATCCACTAAAAAAACACACCAGGCTTTAACGCACAATGTTTAATAAAAATATAACTTTCAACCAAACAGTAAACCCAGCGTGGTTGCTTCCATATGCAGCAATACCGGCAGCAGCAGGCCACCACTTCTGATCCTGGCCACTGATGTAATCAACCCCACCAGGAACAGTTCTGCCAGTGTCAGCAGGTTCTGATACTGGCTGTGCGCGGCGACGAACAACAACGACGTTATCAGCGCCCCCAGCCACATCGTCCAGCAGTACCGTGAACGGAAGACGTTCAGCATAATCCCCCGGAACAGCGTTTCCTCATTCAACGGGGCAAGGATAAAGATGGTCAGCAACGTCAGGATCACGTCAGGTATGGACTTATCGGCAAAAAGTTTCGTCATAAATGGCTCAGCAGGCAGAGCCAGCGCCTTACCGAGCAGAAATACACCGACATACACCACGGCCATCGCACCGACCAGCCACGGTACGCCAACGTTGCGCAGCTGACCAACGACCGGTAGCGGAGCTATCCAACGGCGGTATACCAGGAAAACACACAGCAGGTACATCAGAACAGTACCATGACTGAAGAACAAATAGTTTTTTCCTGATCCATAAAGCAGAACGGCCTGCTCCATGACAAATCTGGCTCCCCAACTAATGCCCCATGCAGCCAGCATAACCAGCATAAACTGCAGATATTGATTACGTGTTTGAATCATTGCATCGCCTGTAAATTTTTAACTTGTCCTATTTTTGTCATTACCACGTATATACACATGTATAACAATTCAGATATCGTTACCAGGATATGCCGCATCAGCGGCATGGAAGGCGGCACTCTGTTGTTTCATATGATACAGGAGTAAAACCGCCGAAGCCCGGCGTAAGCCGGTACTGATTGATAGATTTCACCTTACCCATCCCCAGCCCTGCCAGACCATACCCGCTTTCAGCCATGAGAGAGCTTCTGTGCGCGGTCGGAGTGGTCCCGACGAGGGTTTACCCGAAGTCGGGGCGTATCTCCGCGTTAGCGGGCCGTGAGGGCCGCTTACGAGCGTGTACTGAGAACTTCCAGCGAGAAGACTGACAGCTATGATGGAGTATAGTTACAACATTCATAATTAAAAGCGACTCTGTTCCGGCCCTTTGGGCCGGGGCGGGGCCGCTTTTCAGTTATGAGGGAGGGGCTTTGTGGTTTCAGTTCTGCGCGGGACCGGGGTTTTCCTGGTGGTTGTATTTGAGTGTTGTAACTAAAGTGACTCCGGTAGGGGCCCGCCGCTTGCGGTGGGAGGTGCATATCTGTCTGTCCACAGGACAGGCAGTGAACAGGTTTTCTTTTTAAATGAATGTAATTAAGTAGTTTAAAGGAGATATAAACAGGTGTTTAAAAGATATATTGCACCCTGTAAGGCTGGCGGATGGCGCTTTATGACATGAACGGTTGTAACCTTATGGGGAAGTCCCTTGCAGTTATATGTGGATAAGCAAAATTACCTGTCTGTGAGGCGTGTTTTGTATCAAAAACAGGGGGGGCCAGATGCACCAGAAGGTGGATGATGAGGTTGTTTTTTGTATGAGGTGCTGCTTTTTTGTTCGCTGGCAGGCTTCAGGCGTGCGAATGCCTCCGGTGCGGGCCGGATTATTCAGAAGAGGTCACTTTCAGGGGGAAGCTGTGGCCAGCCGGCTGTAATTACGGTTACGTGACAGAATCATGCGCTCTTTCACACGACGCTCCACTTCGCGTTTTACCGCCTCACGATTGGCAGTGAAGCGCCCTTCCGAGATTTCACGCGTCAGCTGCCGTTTCACCAGGGTGACGATATCCTGACGTTCCCTGTTCGCATCACGACGCGCACGGGCACGCTTTATTCCACGGGACTTAAGCTCTGTCTGGTAACTGCGGAAACGCTCACGCACAAAACGCCAGGCTTTCGCTATCAGTTCATCCATACCCAGGGTATCCAGCCCCTGCTTTTTGCGCTGTCTGTTTTCCCATTCAACACGACTGCGGCGCGCAGCAACCACTGCATCCTCAGACACATCAAGGGCGGCAAATAACGCCGGTGTGAACGTGATATCGGTCGGAATGTAGCACCCGATAAGCGGATCATATTCCGTCTGGTAGGTAATCAGTCCCAGCTCTGCAAGGAACGTCAAGGCTCGGGAGGCCCGGGTGATGGAGAGTTTTCCGGCAGCAGACTCCGTCGCCAGTCCGCACTCAATGGCCAGCGTAGTGATGGAGCACTGGACGCGGTTGGCCAGCGGGTCATAGTGAAAACACAGCCCCTGCAGCAGCGCATCAATAGCCCGGCGACGCAGTACCGGTGGCATGCGCCGACGCAGTCCCTTCGAACGGGCATGTGCCACATGAATGGCGAAATCAAAACGGGAGGTGAAGCCCACCGCCTTTTCCATCAGTTTTTCGCAGAACTTCAGCGTTCCGGCACCTTCACGGGGTGTGAACACCGGATTCGGATTTTTAACCTGTGAATAGTATTTTTGAAGGAGATCAGCCATGTCCCCCTCCAACACTATTCCCCCTCCTACGGGCGGTAACTAGCTCGTCTGGGCCGACACGTAAAGTTTCGAACATATCTGGTCTGAACCAGATGGTTCCTCCATCAAAAGCGATGAGATGAAGATCATTATCAAGAGTTTTGAGGGCTCTCCAAACACGAGTGTATGAACCTCCACTACAAACTGAAAGCTCTTTAACAGATAAGTTAACTTTGTTCGTATCAGGGATGTAGTGTGCGCACATTACTTGTACGAGGGAAACATAAAAACTAACCATCGACGCGCTGATTTTATTTTTACGTTTGCCATGCGCTATTGCAAGCAAACCTCTGATGAAGATCAGATGCTTGAAGGAGTCAAAATGAGCCCTTTTCTGGAGAAGGCTGCAAAACGGGTGAGGATACTTGCTGGAATCAATGTGAAGATCTGATTCAATCCCACCCGCTATTACTGAATGTGTTTCATGATTAGCCACACCATCCTGCACTTACAATGCACAGAAGGAGTGAGCACAGAAAGAAGTCTTGAACTTTTCCGGGCATATAACTATACTCCCCGCATAGCTGAATTGTTGGCTATGCGGTTTTATGGGGCCCCGGTAATCTTTCTAGTCGCCAAACTTGAAGAAGATTATCGGGGTTTTCGCTTTTCTGGCTCCTGTAAATCCACATCAGAACCAGTTCCCTGCCACCTTACGGCGTGGCCAGCCACAAAATTCCTTAAACGATCAGCAATCTACCACTCACTCCTGAGATAAGCAAGAATGTGAATATTTACGAAGTCGCTCTGCGTTTCAGCTCTGATTCAATCAGTTTTTCAAGCATCTGCGCCTGAGTAATACCTTCCTCATCCGCCAGTTCACTCAGCCTGTCTTTTAACCGGGCCTGAATAACCGCATGAAAAGCCTTATGAGTGTTGCTTCTGCGAGCCAGAGAAGCTCTTTGCCTCTCTCTGGCCGGAACAGGGTTACCTTTCCGGTATGTACGCTTGGTGCCTGATGAGGAAGTCACTGCATTTTCTGTCTGCGACATCTCGCCTCCTCAATTCTCAAACAGGGATCGTTTCGCAGAGAATACTACAGTTTTTTGAAATCAGCGACTTGAAAGTTGTGACGATGATCTGTGTTGGCGCACAAATCATGTCTGATTACGACCGTTTAATGTGATTTTGATAATGAAATGACTGAAAAGCTGGAAATGCCTTAGCCAGGGTGCCGGCCCCGGGCGGGACCGGCTGTTTCTGGTATATAGGGTGTCTGCCCCTGAAATACCTCACACTTCCGGAAAGCGGGGACTTCCGTCCCCGCCCGGCAGCTTACTTCCGTGCTTCGTAGGCCAGAGTTACCTGCACCACTGTATTTCCTCTGTGAATATTCAGCTCACATAACCGTTCCCTGAATATCAGTGAAAAACACAACACCGTGGCGCACACGGCGAGCAACCCGATAAGGGCATATTTCGTCATAAACTTTGACCTCTCAGCAAAGAAGAGGCTACAATCAGTAGTGTTAAGGTACTTCATGCAGACCTCACGAGTTAATGGATTAACGAGTGGGGTCTTCGCATTTCTGGTACCTGCGTCTTGCCTGAACCAGAAAGGCTCAAACACCCGCCGCGATAATACCACATTCCCTGTTGCTGACTATTACCCCCATTTGCCTGTTTTTGTTACAAAAACGCCGGGAGCGGGGAAAACTTACTTTTTCCCGTTTCCGGGGGGACAACTGAGCATTGCGAACGCGTCAGCTACGATGTTCCGGTGATTGCTGATCAGCCCCTGTTGTATTCATAAACTAATTAACATTCATTCTGTCTGGTGCATAAATCTGCCCGTGAACATCTGCAGACAATACCGGCCATGAAAAGATAAATAATACCAGTGGAATATATTTCCTCATGTTATTCTCCATATCAGATAAATGGCACCTGTATTTCAGCCCCCCTGAATATCGCAGCACACATTGAATAAGACCTTATTTTGTGAAATTAATCACAAAATATAAAATCGCGACTTAATACGGAAAAAACTCTGTGCTACTCAGAACTGGCCGGTCATACTGCCCGACCGGATATTAAAAAAAGCAAATCTCATAAACTCCTTTCAGCCTTCTGACTCCTGGAGTAATGAAGGCTGCTTTTTTCGTTACACCCTTCCCCGGCAGCGCCGGTGGCAGTGTTCAGCCCTTTTCCGGGCAAACTGTTGCCAGTCTGTCCGGGGAGCTATGCAGGCAGCCCGTCGCCATGCTTCTGCCGCTTCCATCCAGCGTCCACTGACCTCCAGAATAACGGCCCGCCCGCCGGCACGCTGGTAACGCCAGACCTGACCGTTCCGTGAACTGTTTCTGAATCCATTCATTTTTCTGCTCCTCCCTTTTAGTCGTCAGTATTATTGTGGTAAATAATTCAGTGGACTGGCTTCCTTTCGGGTACGGAAGTTATTTCCTTTTAAGCCTTATTGTTTCAGCCTCCCCGGTTTCCGGGGAGGCTTTTTTTATTTCCCATCAAGCACGGCCTGAAGTTCTGCCTTTGTCCGGTTCTGGCGGCGAATTTTCTCCAAACGCCCTGCCGCATACGCTTCCTCCTCCTGAGAAATATGCTCCGTCACATACCCTTCCGTGTCATACCGGCAGGCACCGGCTTTCATGGCACACAGATAGCTTTCTGAACGGGTGATGGCCTTCAGCGCCCGGCGCAGTTTTTTATGCGAGAGCGGGATATTCCGCTGCGCCACGTCTTCCAGTAACACGTCCCGGATACCGCAGGCCAGAAGCCGGGGCGTGTTACCGTCAAACAATCCCGGCCACCAGGGTTTCAGAGTGTTCACCGCCTCATCCAGCGAGGGCAGCGTCAGATAAATGGACAGCGCCTGTCTGGCCTGTGCTTTCTTCGCCGCCAGCTCTGCTTCCCGGGCAGCCTTCTCCGCCAGTTTCTGCTTTTTCACCTTCCATTTTGGTGGCGTGGTGACATTGATGATGGTTTTCCGGCTCCGGGTCGGTGTTTCCCCTTCCGTTTTCCGTTTCAGTGTCAGTACCGGTCGTTTCTGCTCTGTCATGATTGCCCTGACCTTTGTGAAAATATGTCCTCCAGGTCGTTGAAACTACTCACTATGATATTAAGCTGACCTCAACGACCTCTGACATATTAATACCGACAATTAAAGATGTTTTTTAAACCATTGCGTCTGTACTGCCGCCACACGTTCAAAAAACGCGCCTTTATAAATATCATAATGGCATGCGTCAGCTTCCTCGTATAATTCCTTAGTACCAGAAGCAACAGCATCATATAAGGCTCTTCCCTGTTCTGGTGGATTAACACTATCCTGGCCGGCAATAACAACCAAAACTGGGCACTGTACTTTGGCTGCGCTCTCTGCCGGTTTATATTGCAACGTCTCCATAACCGTAAGGAAAGGTATTTTTATATCCATTTCAGGATACTGACCTTTTACCTTCTCGAAGAATACCTTTGATTCATTATCACTCAGTACCCGGGTAACCCCCACAAACATCTCTTTCCCGGTATTTTTCTTCTTTTCTGCCATTTTATTCAGCGTGGACAGAAAAGAAGCTTTCTCCAGTTCATTCATTTCTCCGGTAACCAGAACCTCACCGTCAGCAAAAGCCAGCTGGCTGACAATACATTTTACGCGTTGGTCCTGCGCAGCTGCACTGAAGACATGCCCCCCTCCCAGCGATGTTCCCCATAACCCAATACGCTGATTATCAATACATACCTGCTTTTCTGCCCAATTGATAACTGAAATAATATCTTCGGTCTGCATTGCCGGAACCAGACGACCTCGTTCCCCTTCACTCTCACCGAATCCACGATAATCAAAAGTAATCGTTGCAAACCCGGCTTCTGTAAACGCATTCGCAAAGGAAGGCAGCAGAACATTCCGGATACCGCAAAATCCATGGCATAAGAGAATCAAAGGATGTTTTATATTTCCTTCCGGGACACGAAATGTCAGGGCAATACCTTCAGGGAGTTTGTGATCCGTAATTTTCATAAATATCCTGTGTTATGTTGTTTATTAATAAGCAGAATCAGCGCCAGCATCATACCAGTCACACAGCCAGAACGCCCAGCACAGTAAGATGACAGGCATAGAACGTCGGGAAAAAATCCCCGTACCAGAAACGGGGTAGTGATTTCCCTGTACAGGACACCAGACCAACAGTCAGCACCGTCATCACAAGGCCGGCCACCGCCGCTGCATCACTGGTGGCAAGGTTAAGCGCCGGAATAACAGCCAGCAGGCAGGCGACCAGCGCCAGACGTTCCATTCTGTCTTCCGCCCGGTACAGCCTGTGGCTGACTGCCAGCATCAGCAGCCCGGCAATGCCGTAACTGGTGCCGGAGAAAGGCAACCACATTGCCAGAAGCAACATGGTCTCTGCGGAACGCCACCAGGTGCGCGTTTCACACCATGTCAGCACCTGTGCCGCAACTGCAAAGGCAAACAGGATATTCCCCTCATACCAGGGAAAGCCGGCCAGATAATATGCGAACTGGGCAATCACCGCCCATCCCCACAGCCGGTTAATGGCCTCCTGCCGGATATGCGTATGACGGGACAGATTCAGCCCCCACACCAGGGCAAACAGCGGAAAGGCCCCACGCCCGACCAGAAACATCCACGACTGGTCCAGATGCAGAATGCGGTTTGCATGGTCCAGAACCATCAGCACCAGTGCCACCGTTTTGATGATATCCCGCTGTCCGGGTGACCAGACCAGCAACGACTGCAACCAGGTATCGGTCCGGGCAGCCAGTGAATCATTACGTGTTGTGTTCGTGTTATCCGTTGTCATCAGCGTTTATCTTCCTGTGTCAGTCTCCGCCCAGGGTTTTCTCTTTCTGCAGGTCACGAACCATATCCCGCTCCATCTGCTGCAGTCGCTCCTGCAGCAGATTTTCCCGGGCAACCTCCCGGACCGCTTCCCGCACCCGTTGTGGTTCACGCAGTACACTCTCCGGCAGCGCGGCTTCCCGTTCAGATATGGCAGACCGGTCACGCTCCAGCCCGGCAATATCCCTGACAGCCTGCTCTGTTTTGCCGTCCGGCAGGTCAGGTTTGTTCTCTGCCATTTTACGGACAATTTCATCCGCACGGCGTTCCGTTTCACGGCGGATGGCCTCTTCAGCCTGCCGCTGTGCCAGTACCTCTGCCGTGACCGGTTCGCCATTTCCGGCTCCCGGCTGAACGCTGTTGTCCGGGATATCCCCCCACACGCGACCACCGGTGATGGTTCTGGGATTCCACGGACGACCTTCACCGGCGATTCTTACCACCACACCGCTGTCAGGATTATCACGGGCAATCCGGACACCATCCTGCATATTATCAGCCAGCAGGCTCTCTCCGTTACGGCTGCCCTGCAGGGCCACGAACTGCGCATCCCCGCTGCCTTTCACCCGGCCTTCACCACTGAAGCCCCGCAGCCCGTTTCCGTCATCCGTGGTCAGCGGGTTCAGCCAGATACCAGCTGACTTGCCGTTACGGTCAAAAGCCGGCAGTGCCACATACGGCTGCGGATATTTGCGCCCGGGTGCAATAAACCGTGCAGGACTGTCTCCCCCGGCCAGCCCTGCCTGACGGAGAACGGCACGGCCGGCCACCACGTCCCGCAGCTCCCGCGCCGTACTGAACAGCCGCTCTGCATTCATGACCTCCCGGTCCGATTTCGGCTCTAGCACATCGTGGGCAGTTCCTTTCTGTACGGCATTGTTGATGGCATCCGTCCAGCCCTGACGGTTATCGGTGTACACCTGCACATGCTGCTTCATACGCGACAGGGCCACGTAGGCTGACTCAAAGCCGGCCATCAGTTTCCGGTTACCTTCCGTGCCTTCAAGCGCGATGGCAAAGGTTTCACTTGCCCCCTGCGCACCGTGGGCGGTGATGGCATAAGCCAGGTCAATATGTTGCTCTGCCCGCTCCTGACCTGGGCGAATCACCCGGATCTGCTGTCCGTCCGACAGCGTGACACTGTCACCGGAAACCGCTGTCACCGTCCAGACGCTGTTGGCCACATAACCTCGCTCCCGGTCACTCTTCGTGAAGCGCATCCGGTCACCGGTTCCCACCCGGATGGTGTCCGGGGTGTACAGTGTGACGCCTTCAGCCACCGCCTCCCGGGGCGAAATCAGCCGCGTGTTACCTTCCGCATCCTCCAGGGTTATCAGCCCGTCATCCTTGCTGATACCGGCAATCCGGTGATACACACTATCCACCAGGGCAAGGGCATCCGGGTTATTCTCCCAGGTGGAGAGACGACGCAGTTCTCCGTCACGTATATTCGCTGTGTTCAGGACAGGCACCATGACCTGCTCTTTGCCCAGCTCACCGGCCTTTTCCCGTGCATCATGAATCATGCTGTTCAGTACGCGCCGGTCCTCATTCAGGTGTGTGACAATCAGCGTCTGCTCCCGTGCTTCCGGTGTCCTGCCGGTATAGTCGCGGACAATGGCTTCATACAGTGTCATGGGGATATCCGGGAAAGCCTCGCCTTTCAGCATCGCCTTCTGCTGCGCTTCTGCCAGTTTCGCTTCCTGGCTGTGACTGAACTCCGTCACGGAGTGCTCCGGTGCCCATGCGCCCTCCTGACGGGGAACCTGAGACGGTTTCACACTCTCAAGCCCGGACAGTGCCCTTTCCACATCCCGGTTAATCAGGCTGTATACCGCCTCCCGCAGTTCCGGCGTCTGACGCACAATCTCCTTCATGATGACCACATCGGCAGCACTGCGCGTCTGCTGGAGACGGAAAGGCTGACCGGGCGCGATGGCCTGCAACTGGTCCGTGTCACCACTGGCCACGGCACGACCGCCACCGGCCGCAATCAGGGCGTATGCCCGTGCCATGTCGGTATTGCCCACCATAGAGCTCTCATCGAGCAGGAACAGCGTGTTGCTGAAATTCGGCGTTTCTCCGCTGCGCTGCAGCAGCTGCGTGTCATGCAGAAAGGACGCCAGCGTCTGTGCATCCACGCCGGCGCTGCGCATCTCACCGACCGCACGGTGCGTGGGCCCCAGCCCCACGACACGGGGACGTTCACTCTCCGGCAGCATGTTCACGGCTGACATCACCGCCCGGAACTGTGTGGTCTTACCCACACCGGCATAGCCCTGCACCACCGTGAAACGGTCGGACGTTTCCAGTATCATGCGGGTAGCGGCACGCTGTCCTGATGTCAGTTTCTCCATGAGTTCGCCTGGTACTCTCTCCATCAGTGGCGTGACCGCCTCCTTACCTTCGAGAATATGGCGAAGAATGCTCTTTTCTGCCTCATACGACGCACGGGAAACCAGCAGGCCTGTGCCATAGCCTTTTGCCACATCCACATACAGTAAATCACCGCGTTTTATCTGCGCATTGATTTCCCCTCCCAGTTCAGTAAAACTGGTTCCTTCTGCAGCAAACGACTTCGCCTCTGTCAGCAGGTCCACCATGCTGAAGGCCAGGTTTTTACTTTCCACCACAGGAAGCGCCAGATGAATAGCCTGCTGTGCCGGCGTGTGAAGCCCGGTTTTCTGCAGACTGATAGCGGTTTCCAGCAATGTCTCACCGGCACGCGCCTTTATCTGCTCAGAAACCACCGTAAAGGAGGGATGGCGGGCAAGTTTTTCCGCAGTACGGGTTTCATCCAGTGAGGAATACAGCCGGACATCACGACCGCTGCGGGCCAGACCGTTCAGGGTGGCGTTGTCCATTGCCATCTGTGTGACGGAGGCAAAAACCTTCGCACTGTCGCTGACGGAATGCCCGGGCGTTTCCACCCAGCCGTTCTCCAGCTTCAGTGCCATGAATGGTGAATCGCTCACAGGCAGGGAGGCCGGTTCAGCCCGCCCCGGCACAACAACCGTCTACCGCATGTGTGTGTAACTGTGGTTCCTGATCGCGACTGGTGTCGTGGTTAAACAGTGCCATCACCAGATTACCGGTCAGCACCGTTTCTGACTGTCCGTCCGTCATAACCCGTGTGGAAGCCAGCGCCTCCACCTGACGGACAGCAAAATCCACGGCCTGGTTATGTGCATCAATAAGACGTTTATCACCGCCTAACATGGCCATCACGGAGACACTTTTGGGGGCGGAGAAGGTCAGGTCGTAGCCGGGACGATGCTTATTACTGCCATCCTGCATGCGGCTTAAATCCGCTCCGTCCGGCAGCTTCCCCTCCAGAAGACGGGTAAAAACATCCTTATCGACGCTGCCCTGCAGCCCCAGCTGTTCAGCCCCCCTGCCGGCCCAGCGTTCTCCCATGCTGCCCAGCACATAGTAATTATCCTTGTCGGTATAATAGTTACCGGCACTTCCGGCCGATCTGACCTGCGCGATACTCATCATAAACGTATATCCCTTTGACATATCCCGGTATCAATCCCACAATGGATATACACAAGACATATCCACATAAGGAGGCAAATAATGGAAACCACCGTATTTTTCAGCAACCGCAGCCAGGCGGTCAGACTGCCAAAAGCGGTTGCATTGCCGGAAAACGTAAAACGCGTTGAAGTGATTGCTGTCGGACGAACCAGAATCATTACGCCAGCCGGAGAGACATGGGACGAATGGTTCGACGGACACAACGTCAGCGCCGATTTTATGGATAACAGGGAACAGCCCGGCATGCAGGAAAGGGAGTCATTCTGATGCTGAAGTTTATGCTCGATACCAACATCTGCATTTTCACGATAAAGAACAAACCCGCCAGCGTCAGGGAGCGTTTTAACCTGAACCAGGGGAGAATGTGTATCAGTTCGGTCACCCTGATGGAGCTGATATATGGTGCAGAAAAAAGCCAGATGCCTGAACGTAATCTCGCTGTGATCGAGGGATTTGTTTCCCGCATTGATGTTCTGGATTACGACGCTGCCGCAGCCACACACAGCGGCCAGATAAGAGCAGAACTTGCCCGTCAGGGACGCCCTGTCGGGCCATTTGATCAAATGATCGCAGGTCATGCCCGCAGTCGGGGACTGATTATTGTGACTAATAACACCCGGGAATTTGAACGTGTGGACGGTCTGAGAATTGAAGACTGGAGCTGACCTATTCATCAGAAATCATCTCCCGGCTCAACATCCTCCCCGCGCTCCCGGTGCACATTGATGTTCACCTCTTCACGACGCTGCATCTTCTGCTGGATATCCGGATTCTGCTCCCGTTTTGTCCCCATCGGGATCAGAGTATTTGCGGTATTATCAAAATCTGGCTGTGTCAGGCACTCCTTCCACAAATCCCAGGCAGCACAGCGTGCATCCAGCGGATTCAGGATTTTATCGATGGAGGGATCATAGTAACTTTTAACAAATTCCCCCGAACGGTCATAAATCACCACCATATCACCACGCTGACGGGCGTAGTTGGCCAGACGACGGATAATGCGCATCGACAATTTCACCGGTAACGGGAGAGGTAATGGAGACAACATACTGACCATTCACTTCACGTGCAGGTAGCTGACTCATTTCATACTCCAGCGTCCGGGTTTCCCATGTGGTACTCCCCTGCAGCTCCATACGGGCAGTTCGTGTGCAGTACTGCTCCACCTGTAAATCCCGCTCACAGGTGTACCCTGACTGACTTTGATACTGCCCAGCGAGAGCGGGAAAATACAGCTCCAGCAGATATCTGTGATCGGGTTTACAAAACGCCCCTCACAGGCAGAATCCGCAGACGCCGCAGGGACATGACCGGCGAAAAGGAATAACATCAGCAGCCACAGCCTTCGCTTCATTTTCTGCCCTCCTCTGCCGGAATAAATTCCACCTTCAGGAAGCGATCGCCGGGAACGGCGCTCACCCGTGCCGGGACCTGATCAATGCCGAGGCGCTGGCAGAGCACACCGTTCTGGTCAAAGTAAACACGGCTGTCCAGAGACTTCTGCATCTCCGGGATACTGCCCTGCACGAGGATAATTTTGCTCTCCAGTGTGGGCGGCGTCTGGCGTTTCATCCAGGCCACCTGCGCCGGATCATCGCCATTGATGAAATACAGCGTCTGGTTAAAAGGAACATACTGCAGCGGATTCATCACTTCACCCTGACGGGCAAACACCCGCCCTTCGTTATCCCGGATATCCGCAGCCAGTCTGACGGACGGGTCAAACAACCGGCTGCCGTATTTCTCCGTGCGTCCGATATCCGGTTTATTCCTGTCATGGTCAGTTGTTCTGTCACTGAATATGCTTCATCGGCTTCATCACTCACGGAATATTCCTCCCGACATGTTCTGACACGCTACCGCCCATCCCTTTTCACGCACAGGGCACTCGTTTTACAGGCAGATTTTGAATACAGAAAGCCCGCCGGCATTGCCGGCTGATATACAACTTCAGGGCCAGTTAATTAATACGTGGTTTTCCCCACGCAGACGGTTTAATAACAAAAAACACGCTGGATGGCTGATGATAAACATCCTGGTTATCAATATAAGGCGCTATCCATAATGCTGCCGTCTGCTCACCCGTTCTTAGCGGACGAGGAGGTGTTACCGGCGTAACTGAACTGACCGGAACAACCGTTTTCACTTCCCGGGCAGCGGTAAACAGCGGGCGAGGTGCCAGCAGTTTCTGCTCCGGATGTGCTGTCACCGCAGGTCTGCTGCCGGACGGAGTGGTCGCGGTGACGGTCTGCACCGGCATTGTCCGGAAGTTCCCTTCAGCCAGGCGCGGCAGTGATGCCGCAACCGGCTTTGCTTCTGAGGACTGCTCCAGTTTTTTGGCCTTCTCATTGGCCTGCTCCATCGTCATACAGGTATCGGATGTGGTGGCGTTACACTCAAATTCCGTACTGGTTCCGGCACAGCCGGAAAGTAATAAGGTCCCCAGCAGAGGAATAAAGAAAGAAATCTGTTTCATTGTCCCTCACCTTTCTCATCGCAGTTCACAAAATCCTTCTTCAAATCCCTGACCGTACAGGTTTTTACAATGTCAGGATTTTCAAAAACCGTACTCCGTGATGATTTATAAACATATGCCACAATGCGTTTCCCACCCGCATCAGGTTCTGGTGCACTGACTTCACATAACGGAGGTGTTATTCCGGACTCATACAGCACCGGATAATTTATTTTTTTGACGCTGCCATCAGAAACCAGCTTATTCATCGAAGGGTTCCTTATATTTCTGAATTCTTCATCACACCGACAGCAGTCATATTAAAATTGTCCGGCAATGACTCAGAACCGAATTTCTCCGGTGCAGGAAGTACGATTCTTGTGGCGCAGTTACTGAGAACAGCATGCATAAAATCATCTGACACGGTTTTAATCGGCATATCAATAGTTTTGCCGTCCTTCAGGCAGCTGATATTGCGGGTACGTACAATGGCACGCTCACTGGACACATCCCCCCAGGCTTCCAGACCAACAAAACATCCCGTTGCGTCATACGTCTTGCTGTTCGGCATTTCCACCAGGCCGGTGATACGCAGCTGCATCGGCACCGTGGATTCATTACCGGTGACAGAGGCATTGGCATCCGCCCCTTCAATCAGCATGGCTTTCGCAAAACTTCCTGACGGAATGTACGGCAGTGATGGTCCCTGTTTTCCCTCATTACGGGTAAACACCTTACGCTGTATCCGGTTAGGCACCGGCACAGACTGGTACGTCACCTGTGGTGGTGGCGTGACACCATTCCCGGGATAAAACGCCGTCGGCGGTGGAACAGCAACGCTGCCCTGCGGCGGGAAGGATACGGGGGTGTTTCCTGGCTGTGGTTCGCCTTCCGGGCCGGGCGGTGAGGCAGGCATCTGCGGTACAGGCTCACCGGTCGCCGTGACGGGATTAGCACCCAGGGCTTTTACCTGCTCTGCCAGGGCGGCATTGTCCTGTCCCAACTTTTCAATACGACGCTGGTCATCACCGCGCTGTTTGTTCAGAACATCCAGCTCACGACGGATTTCCTCATACTGCTTCTGCATCTGCGCTGCCGTCACCTGCATCTCGGTGGTGGCATGCTGACGCACCTTGTCATCAAAGGTCGTATCCACCACACCGGTCATATCCGGCACAGGCTCCTGTTCAGCCACGGTTTCACCGTTACCGGACATGTCCACATCAGACAGATACAGTGCCCCACCAATCGCGGAGGCTGTACCGACAACCACAATCCCCAGCCACAGGTACTGCTTGCGTTTCACAATGGTATTGATACTGGCCATCAGTTGCCCTCCCCGTCACGGATGACATACACATCCATGCGCGCACCTGCCAGTAACTGGCTGGCAGGCTGGCTGAACATCACGGCACGGGTTCCCGGCTGCCAGAAGTCACTTTCCCGGATATTCAGGGCAGACAGCGTTTTATTTTCCACGGCAAAGCGGACCATCTTCAGGTGATTCCCCGTCCATACGGCATCTGCCACTGAAGACAGCCCCGCCGGGGCCTGCAGGGTTTCCTTTGTCACTGGGACCTGATACCAGCCTGCGGGTAATTTTCCGCCACGGACGGCCTGGCTGATGGTCACAAGCAGGGATTCGTAAGGCGTGGACGTTTCCCACGCACCGGCTTCTTCTCCGGTTCCGCGCAGGTCACTGACCAGCTGAATGGTACGCCCCGCGCCTTCACGGGGAACGGCCTGAATGGAAAGATTCAGACCACGTTCTGTTTCCAGAATGAACGTAAAGGGCTTTTTGTTGACGGTGGCAACCACCACACCGCCGGAGGCGGTCTGCTCATTATTGGTCAGGGCACCATCCAGACTGTTCACGGCGATAATCCGGTCACCGGGAACGGTAAACAGATTCGGGCTGGTATTGCTGATGGCAATACTGGCCTGACCACCGTTCACCATTGGCACCACGGTGGGGGCCAGCGTACCGTTTGCGGCCATCACGCTGCAGGAAAAAAACAGGCTGCCGAATATTATTGCCGTATTATTTTTTCTCATCGTCTGTTTCCCCGAAATTATCCAGCCAGGTCACCCCGTTTTCCCGCTTCAGAATAAGGATGTAATGTTTGATATCAGTGAAAGGTTTTGAATCACCAATCCAGGTTTTAAGCACACCTCGAATTTCCACACGGCCATACTGAGGCCAGACACGAACACTGGTCTGGAAAAAGGCTGAGTTCACGTTATCGTTTTTAATACGCTTCGCTTCTTCAGCCAGAATAACTTTCATCTGGTTCTGTGCGCCCGGGCGGATATATTGCAGAAGCGCCTGATGTGAGGCATCGACGGTTTCTGATGAAACATTCAGACGGAGGGCAATAAATGACAGCGCCATCTGCTGTAAATAAGAGGCGTCGGCACTGTTCTGTGACACGGCAAAGGGGGCATTAAATGCCATTGGCGTCACGGCAGTGCGTTGCTCATTCTGAAGACGGTAGTTATTCACCCCCTGAATGACGTTAACAGAGAGGCTGAGAACAATAAGCACTGACATAAATATAAAGGCGATGGCCATTACACGACTGGTACTTAAACGGGCACCGTGTTCCATATAACAATCCTGGTATCAGTTCTATTTAATCCACTGCCGGAAACACGAATCGGGAACATTATGAAAAATACCGCGCAGCAGGGCTGTTGGCATATACCAGTAAATCAGGTCACGTAACCAGGAACTGCCCCGCCCTTTTTTCAGTTTTTTAATCCCGAAATAAACCAGAACCGCTGCACCAATACCGAACAGATATTTCGATGTTGTGATACCCCAGCCAATACAGATTGCTGCGGGGATCAGTTCATCCAGTGGCAGGCCAAACCAGCGGCTCTGGTTGGTCAGTGTTTCCGGGAAACGATATTTCTTAAGTTTATTCTCGTCTCCCGACATCGTTTTATTTCCTGTCAGAGGCCAACGACGGCCATACCCACAGCAATAAATACAGAGATGATGGCAAAACCGGCCAGGAACTTGACGTTTTTGGTCATCATGTACATGACAGCACCGACCAGAACTTCAGCCAGAACAACCCATTTAACAACACTGGAGTCCTTACCGAAGGTCGCCTTAACCGTGGTGTTACCGCTTGCCATCAGGTCCTGACCACTGCTGCCGGCGGCCATCGCCAGCTGCGGGAAGAACATCATCAGAACAGCAGCCGGGATCACTGCGCGAGCCAGGCGAAGCATATTCAGACGAGTGAATTTAGAAAAAAACGACTTCTTTTTGACGGGCGCAGAAGCACCCTGAACACTTAAAACAGCATTCATAAGTTACCTCAATTTCGGATAAATGAATAAAACTAGAGTGTATTAAATGTTATATCTTCCTCTTTATCTGCCTCCCTGAATATCTCCGAGTTATAAAAATCAGGAAACTTGATCAAATGATCAATAACTCTGTCTGCAGCCTCATCTGTTTTACACCATCCACTACGATTTTTGGCTGCAATAAGTAGCTGGTTAGTTTCATCATCCAGACGCATTGTCAGATACTTAACCAGCGACTTACCATAGATATTCCCTGCCCTGTTAAACTTTGGATAGCGGTGAAGATGATCTTTAAGTCTTATTACTGCCTCAAACGATCGACTTCTTCCGCTTCTGTTACTTGCCTCAATTAATAGACTTTCCACATCTACAGGTAATTTTAGTTTTACCATCTTACCTGTTGCAGAACGTGTACCAAATCTTTTCAATAACACCTCCCGCTGTTTATCTTCTGGTTACCACTTATGTTTACAGAATAATCAGAAAAGGTAAATAGACGGAAAGTCTATATTTTATTAACACCTTATTAACGCGTATTTATGATACACATAGCCTTCTCGTATAAATAATAAATAAACTTTTTATTGTAGAGTAAGATAATTAACTCATCTTTATTAGAAACAGAGAAGTAGTCGCATATCAGAGATGCGTGTTTCTTTGATGTGGAGATGGATATATTTAATATTCTTGCTATAGCATTATGACTGATTCCGGTGCTATATAAGTAAAAGACATCATTTACATATGATGATACAGAAGAATCATCACTCATTCTTCTGATTATATTTCTGATATCATCACTGACAATCGTTTTTTGATTATAACTGTCTTTATGACGAACATGAGCAGCATCATAAAATTGCCACAGAATAATATTTCTGTGTCCATTAAGAAATGACTGGACAGATATTGTCCAGAATCTGTTCTGAATAAAAACATCCTCTACAAGATTAAGATGCGTATGCTCATTCCTGTATGCTTCCATCTCTGTGACAGAGATCAATTCACAAAAATCTCTCTGCGACAGAAGCCATTTTTCAGCACTTTGATCTTGTGTAAGAAATGACTCATGAAACAGCGTATTGCAAAAAATAAATTTTCCAGTTTCGTCCCTGATACAGGCTGGATTTGGATAATCCTGAATAACTGCCGTCAGATTTTCCAGCAGATCTATTTGACGAGCATGTTTTTGTTGAATACGATCCATCGGATACATAGGAACCTCCTCACAAAGGATTCTATGGACAGTCGATGCAGGGAGGAGAGAACTCCCTGCATCGGCGATTTTCAAATTCAAATTTTAACGTGGCATTAACCACGTAATTAATATACTAATTATCTTTCGTACTGTCACCTTTTTAAATCATAAAAACTCTGATATTTGAACGAAGTCAAATTTCTTTTATTCATCATCATTTTTTGGAAAAAATCGTTCCATCTCAGATGATACCTTCTCCCTGATATCTTCAACCATATTGGCATATTCAAACTTTGGATTTCCGGAGACATGAGGACTGAGAGACTCAATACCCAAAATTTTCGCTACTGATGATTGTGTTTTTACAACGCATTCAAGAAGCAATTTATTAAACTCAGTCTGATTAAATGCAGACTCTTTACGCTCCATCTGAGCCTCATGTACACGAAGCCCCAGTTCAAGAAGCATTGAAGCTGTTGCTGAAAAACTGACATCTTTTTCCCTTGCCCCTTCCTGTCGACGCTTCTCAATAATCGCATTTATTTTTTCATAGGCATCATTGCTGATATACAGGTTCACCTTAGCCATTAGAGATTACCTTTTTTGAACATAAAATAAAGTTAATTTCGAAACACTAAAATTCATAATGCAAACAGGGACGCACCGCTAGCAGCGCCCCTAGCGGTATCCTATAAAAAAACACACCGCGCCGCTAGCAGCACCCCTAATATAAAATAATGTTTTTTATAAAAATAGTCAGTACCACCCCTACAAAGCGGTGTCGGCGCGTTGTTGTAGCCGCGCCGACACCGCTTTTTTAAATATCATAAAGAGAGTAAGAGAAACTAATTTTTCATAACTCTCTATTTATAAAGAAAAATCAGCAAAAACTTGTTTTTGCGTGGGGTGTGGTGCTTTTGGTGGTGAGAACCACCAACCTGTTGAGCCTTTTTGTGGAGTGGGTTAAATTATTTACGGATAAAGTCACCAGAGGTGGAAAAATGAAAAAATGGATGTTAGCCATCTGCCTGATGTTTATAAATGAGATCTGCCAGGCCACTGATTGCTTTGATCTTGCAGGCCGGGATTACAAAATAGATCCTGATTTACTGAGAGCAATATCATGGCAAGAATCCCGTTACCGGGTTAATGCCATCGGTATTAATCCGGTAACGGGATATGGCAGCGGACTGATGCAGGTAGATTCCCAGCATTTTAACGAACTGGCCCGCTACGGAATTAAGCCAGAACATCTGACAACAGATCCCTGCATGAACATTTATACCGGTGCTTATTATCTGGCAATAGCATTTAAAAAATGGGGCGTCACCTGGGAGGCCGTTGGTGCATACAATGCCGGATTCAGGAAAACCGAACGCCAGAACCAGAGACGTCTTGCCTACGCATCAGATGTTTACCGGATTTATACTGGGATAAAAAGCAGTAAAGGTATCCGGCTTCCGGCCACGAAGAAATCACTTCCGGAAATTAACAGCGTGCAGAACAATTAATCTTACAGACATTGTCAGATACCGGTTATGCCGCAAAAGCGGCATGGAAGGCCACACACAAAAATATCATATGAGTGACAATACTGACTGGCCGAAGCCCCGCGAAGCGGGAACCCATCTTATATATACCCGGTAACTGTGCAGCCTCCTGCCAGACCATTTTTCGCGGGCACAATATTTACAGACAACCGGAAATCCGGTTGATGAAATTGAGGTATATCAGACGACACAGCAATGCCGAAAAATGATAATATAAGTAAAGCCCCGAAAATTTTTTCGGGGCTTTACTTATATTATCATGACTTCCACTTTCTGAACTGTTCGGCAATCACCCATAACGCCTTGTTGATTCTTATATCACCATCAATACCTGTAATGGCTCTTGTCCTGGTATTTTTCCCGGAGGCACTTCGCCCCGATAATCCACCTTTTATCATATTCTCCTGAACCCGCTGCCAGGTTGTCCAGAGATCGTTCTGTTTGTCTTCCCGACGACGGGGAGTAATTATCTGTTCAGGTGTCACTGGCGTTTTATTTTCATCTTCATACCTGACCATCAGTGCAGCTCTGCCAAATAAATGTTGCTCGTCACTGTTAAGATGAATTTCTTTCATCGCCTCCATATTATCAGTGACCTTATCAAAGACACCGAGCACTTCATACGCTCCCTCGATAACCTGCCCGACAATATCACCTTTATGTGGAACGCGGATTTCGCCAAAATTATTTCCGCACACCAGGCCATTTGTGCAGACAAAACGAAAAATTCCGGGGATCATCTGATAACTGGATGAACCATCATGTGAATTAAGCAGGATAATTTCAGGAACTTCCTGTCCGTTAATATGCCCTTCCCTGCGAAGACGTAACATATGTTTACTGTATTCGCGACGTCCCAAATCACGAATCCGACTCTGACAGGCAAAGAATGGCTGGAAACCTTCATCACGTAACTTATTGATGATATTGATTGTTGGAATATACGTATAACGTTCACTCCGGGACTCATGTTTATCACCGGAAAATACCGAAGGCACGAACTGCATTAATTCATCATCCGTTAAAGGACGTTCACGGCGGATGGAATTATACCGACCAAAACGGGAAGCTAATCGCATAACAGCTACTCCTTTATGAAAGAATAAATTTAATAAAAAATTTTTCCGCTTAATATCATCCCCCCGATCTCCATTAACAAGATTGCAACAATCAGGAGGGATATTCATCACATCCGGTCAGCAGATCGCCCGGATATCGAGGCCGGCACGCTTAATCTGACGCAGGAACTGTTTGAAGTGATCGGCTTCCGCAATGTTGATATGGCGGAACTGCTTATCCACACCCTGACTGAGCGCGTAGCTATAACTGAAGGCCATCTTTTCCGGGTGGCTTTTGCGATATTTTTTCAGCTCAGTCAGGCTGCTGAATTCCAGGACGTCCCACTCTTCCCCGGTGTTTTTTTCTTCCCGGCAACAAGAAGCGTGTACGACGCGGTGTTAACGTGGATATTTCGGGTACTCATCCTGCTTTCTCCTCTCTCTGGTTTTCAGCCCCCATCATCTGTTGAGTTTCGGGAGCCGCGGTTTTGACGTTTTGCGGGGACCTGCCTTTTGTTCCCTCCGGTATTCACCATCACCTGTTTGAGAACCTTCGCCGCATGGGGCATCACTGCCACGGCCGGAAACGACTGTCCGGGGGCAGACCGCAAAAGTTTTTGCCTGCTTCTGGGCAAAAAGTTTTGCGGGATGTGCATTTCACCCCTGGACTGGCGGAGACGGTTGTGGCTGTCTATGCCCCCGGCGACAGGGGCTTAAACTGGTGAATGGCACCGGACACAACAACGGGCAGGGACCCGCCGCAACGACGTGAAGCGCGGTTTGCGAAACGGCGTTGCGCCTTACATCCCGGCGCCTTTTGCCGGGATGCCGGGAGCGCAGGTCACGGCGCGACAGAGGCGGCGCGACCGGAACGGTCGCTGCAAGCCAGGGGTTTTCACGCATCGGACCGTAGCGACAGCCCGAAACCGCGCCAGCGGGTTCGGCGGAGACTGGCAGGTGCGCCAGCAGCTGCCTGTCGGAGTCGGGCCTGACGACCGGATGCCGCCAGGCAGCCGGGAGCCGAAGGTACGCCCGGCAGACAGGACAACACTGCAGTAGTCAGAATCAGAGCAGGAAGAAAAAGAGAATAATCACAGGGAAGGTGATGTGATTTCTGACAGGCCATAACCAGAGAAGGCGGGGGAAAAGAACGGGCGCCGCAGGCGCGCGTTCATCCCCGTTCCTGAAGGGAAACGACCTTCCTGAAGTCAGGTTGTTCATGCCCGTACAACATCAGCAAGGAGAAAGGGGCTACCGGCGAACCAGCAGCCCCTTTATAAAGGCGCTTCAGTAGTCAGACCAGCATCAGTCCTGAAAAGGCGGGCCTGCGCCCGCCTCCAGGTTGCTACTTACCGGATTCGTAAGCCATGAAAGCCGCCACCTCCCTGTGTCCGTCTCTGTAACGAATCTCGCACAGCGATTTTCGTGTCAGATAAGTGAATATCAACAGTGTGAGACACACGATCAACACACACCAGACAAGGGAACTTCGTGGTAGTTTCATGGCCTTCTTCTCCTTGCGCAAAGCGCGGTAAGAGGCTATCCTGATGTGGACTAGACATAGGGATGCCTCGTGGTGGTTAATGAAAATTAACTTACTACGGGGCTATCTTCTTTCTGCCACACAACACGGCAACAAACCACCTTCACGTCATGAGGCAGAAAGCCTCAAGCGCCGGGCACATCATAGCCCATATACCTGCACGCTGACCACACTCACTTTCCCTGAAAATAATCCGCTCATTCAGACCGTTCACGGGAAATCCGTGTGATTGTTGCCGCATCACGCTGCCTCCCGGAGTTTGTTCGGCACCATCCACCGCTCCATCTCACGAACAGCATGACCGACCACCCTTGCCGCCATACCAGCCTCTGCGATGACCTGCCAGAATGGCATATCCTGCCACTGCCAGCGTTCCATTCCGGCCAGTGACGGAAAACGCTCGCCCCACTGCCAGAACAGGGTTTCCAGGTCATGCTCTGCCACCCGGTCACTCCAGCGTGCATACCAGCTTCCGACTGTTTCCGGCGAATGGAATGCCAGTTCGATTTCAGCCTGAGCGACCAGCGCCTGGTACGCACGGGCTTTCTGCTCTGCCTCCCTCGCCTGCTGGCGGCTGTACTTCTGCATGACCAGCGCGGATTTATGGCGACTGCGTTCCCTGACACGAAACCGCACCGACGGGAACAAGCGTTCTGCTGCATCGCCTGGAAGGGGAAGGAGGCAAACCTCGCCCTGTGTTTCAATCAGCACATCGATGGCATACAGCCACTGAAGACGGTTGCCGTGCAGTTCTTCTGCGGTCAGGGACGGCATGAAAAATCGCAGGTCAGACAGCGATATCCTGCGGCTTCCGTTCAGACAGCGGAAAAACGCCCCCGCATACGGATATTCAGCCAGCGTGTTACCCTGATGGCGGCGTTTTTCGGTCTCCGCCACCGCCCGCCATGCGGCCTGTTGCTCTGTGCTGAGAGGAACCAGTGCCTGTGAACGTGCGCTCATGCCTGACTTCCTTCCGCCATCAGGATATGGATGATGTCACTGACGCTGTACCCCTGCGCGTCCAGTGACGCCGCCAGTGCCAGTGAATGGCTGACAGCTTCCGGTGCAAACCGCCGCTGTACCTGAACCACCGCAAACGGCTCACCACCGGCATTCACCAGAACCAGCACCCAGACCTGAGAGACATCGCCCGGTGAACATAACGCCAGGTGAAAACGTTCGTGGGCAGGCGTGAAACGGACCTGGACGGGGAAAAAGCCGCCAAACTCGCTGCCGTACTCGCCGTTCATCGTCCAGTTATCCGGCGCATCCAGCTCCCGCATCACGGCGTGAGTCAGCTCACGGCGTTCATCACTTCCGGCAGCCCGGATATCTTCATATTCCTGTGTGTTCATGGTCTGTAATACATTCAGGGTCAGTTCAGTTTTCATCACGGTATCTCCCTTGCTGCCGCCCCGTCTCCGGCGGGGCGGTGTGGTTGTTCATCAGGCGGCATCAGCCAGGTTATCGGTGCGTTCAGTGGCATCCGTCTGTGGGCGTGGTGCACACATCCAGCCTGGAACCCAGCGGTTGTCTTTCATATGGTGCTCTGCATGTTCAGCCGCATCACCTTTCTTCATCTTCTCCGCGTCCCGTGCGGCACCGGACAGCCCTGCCTTATTCAGGGCTGCGATAATCTGCGGCGGACGTTCGCGCGTCGGGCACCTCTCTTACTTAAGAATCCCGAAATCCCTGATGACATGGTTCATCCAGTACCCGGCACCGTCCTCAAAATTCCAGGTACGCCAGACTATTGCACCGTTATTACGGACAACCAGGCGAAACTGTTCGCCGTGGTCATCCTCGATAAAGACGTTCCGGTACTGTGCGGCAACAGCTTCGGCATGTTTGCGGGTAAAAGGACCGTCAGGCAGCCCCTGAAGTATTCTGAAATATTCGCTCATCCTCATCTCTCCGGTGATGCCCCGCACAGAACGGGGCGGGGCGGGGCGGTTATCACAGTCAGCCCGATCAGAACGGGATATCGTCTGAAAACCCGTAATCGTCACCCTCCGGCGGTTGCGGCTGAGGCTCCGGCTGCGCGGCCTTACGTCCACGGCCTTTCGTTTTTGCGCCACCTTTTTTCGTACCGGCCTCCGCCTGTGGTTCCGGCTGAGGCTGACCGCTGAACTGTTGCCCCTCTTCCGGCTGAGTCTGAGCACCTGCGGCACGTCCCAGCATCTGCATGGTGCCCGTGGTCTTAACAAGAATTTCGGTGACGTAACGGGTGATACCGTTATCCTCCCAGCTACGGGTGCGAAGCTGACCTTCGATGTAGACCTGCGCGCCCTTGCGCAGATATTCGCCAGCCACTTCCGCGAGCTTGCCGAACAGCACCACGCGATGCCATTCTGTCTGCTCCCGCATCTCCCCTGTCTGTTTGTCACGCCAGGTTTCCGACGTGGCGACCTGCAGGTTTGCCACTGCGCCCCCGTTGGGGATGTAACGGACTTCCGGATCTTTTCCCAGGCGTCCCACGAGAATGACCTTGTTAATGCCACGAACTGCCATGATGTGCCTCCTTCTGTTGATGTTTTCAGCCCCCATCATCTTTTGAGTTTCGGGAGCCGCGGTTTTGACGTTTTGCGGGGACCTGCCTTTTGTTCCCTCCGGTATTCACCATCACCTTTTTGAGAACCTTCGCCGCAAGGGGCATCACTGCCACGGCCGGAAACGACTGTCCGGGGGCAGACCGCAAAAGTTTTTGCCTGCTTCTGGGCAAAAAGTTTTGCGGGATGTACATTTCACCCCTGGACTGGCGGAGACGGTTGTGGCTGTATCAGCCCCCGGCGACAGGGGCTTAAACAGGTGAATGGCACCGGACAGAACAACGGGCAGGGACCCGCCGCAACGACGTGAAGCGCGGTTTGCGAAACGGCGTTGCCCCTTGCATCAACGCCAGCCCGGCTAAGATGGAGGCACGGCACAGCCCGCACACGACTCGACGTCCACATAACTGAACCCCCACAAGGCCATGCTCCGCATGGCCGGGTAAAGCGGAGCCGGCGGCGACTTCCTTTGTGCTCTGTCCGGGGACCGGCAGGAAAAAGGCGGGGATTTTCCCCGCCATCGTCATCATTTCCGGATTTTTGCCAGGGCATCCGCCATGCTGCGGATTTCATCCCGTGCCTCCAAGAAAACTCCCGCAGAATATAGCGGTCAAACAAGCGGCGGGGCGGTTCACCCGGTATACGCAGCACATCACAGACCAAGCCACTGGCCAAGATATGTTCCACACACTCACTGGCAGGCATTAATGGAATCGTAGTCTCACGCTGATAATCAGATCGACAATACAAGTGAGACCGTGGTCCCAGACTGATTAGCAGACCAACAATACGAGTGGGACCGCGGTCCCAGACTGATTATCAGACTAACAATATGAGTGGGACCGTGGTCGCAGACCGATAATCAGACCAACAATATGAGTGGGACCGTGGTCCCAGACTGATTAGCAGACCGACAATATGAGTGGGACCGTGGTCCCAGACTGATTAGCAGACCGACAATATGAGTGGGACCGTGGTCCCAGACTGATTAGCAGACCGACAATATGAGTGGGACCGTGGTCCCAGACTGATTAGCAGACCGACAATATGAGTGGGACCGTGGTCCCAGACTGATTAGCAGACCGACAATATGAGTGGGACCGTGGTCCCAGACTGATTAGCAGACCGACAATATGAGTGGGACCGTGGTCCCAGACTGATTAGCAGACCGACAATATGAGTGGGACCGTGGTCCCAGACTGATTAGCAGACCAACAATACGAGTGGGACCGCGGTCCCAGACTGATTAGCAGACTAACAATATGAGTGGGCCCGTGGTCCCAGACCGATAATCAGACCGACAATATGAGTGGGACCGTGGTCCCAGACTGATTATCAGACCGACAATATGAGTGGGACCGTGGTCCCAGACTGATTATCAGACCGACAATACAACTGGGACCGTGGTCCCAGATATAATATTCAGGCCAGTTAGTTATGTTTTCTAGCCTGTGCTAAAGGAAATTAAGTAAAGACAGATAAATGTAGACTAAAACGTGCCGCATCAAAGTGCCGCTTTTTCAAGTTCCTTAAGAATGGCTTCAATTCTCTCTATACACTCAGTTGGAATACGAGATCTATCTAGGTTTAACACCATTTTATCGCCCTTGTACAACACTGTCGCTCCAGGAGCAAACTGATGTCGTGAGCTTAAGCTAGTTCTTGAGGCAGATGACGTTTTAAGCACAGACGTTAAAAGAGTGATGACTTCTTCAGCTTCAAATATCACTCCTGCTTTTTTCTGCTCGTGAAGGTTAGATGCCTGCTGCTTAAGTAATTCTTCTTTATCTGTAAAAGCTCTTTGAAGTGCATCACCTGACCGGGCAGATAGTTCACCGGGATGAGAAAAAAGAGCAACAACTGATTTAGGCAGTTTAGCTGTGTTGATACAGCGGGTAATAATCTTACGTGAAATATTTTCTGCATCAGCCAGCGCAGAAATATTTCCAGCAAATTCATTCTGCAATCGGCTTGCATAACGCTGACCACGTTCATAAGCACTTGTTGGCCTATAATCGTTACCCAATCTGGACAATGCAGCCATCTGCTCATCATCCAGCTCACCAACCAGAACTCGATAATCACTTTCTGTAAGTGCAGCAGCTTTACGACGGCGGCTCCCATCGGCAATTTCTATGACCCCAGACACTCTTCGACCGAATGCTGGTGTCTGCTGACCTGTCAGTAGAAAAGAAGGGATAAGATCATCCAGGGCGTCTTCGGTAAGCAGTTCCTGGTCACGTTCATTACCTGACCATACCCGAGAGGTCTTCTCAACACTATCTCCCCGGAGCACCTCAAGGGTAAATTTCACGTCCCTACCACATACAGGCAAAGTAATAGCATTGCCACGAGCCATAGCTCCTACGCGCGCAATTAACGAATCCACCATCGGTGCAGCTGGTGCCGATGACGGAGTATCTTCAAGCGGTTGAGTCTTAATCGTATGTTTTGGAATGACAGGCGCACGCTTCATTATCTAATCTCCCAGCGTGGTTTAATCAAACGATCGAAAATTTCATTGCAGACAGGTTCCCAAATCGAAAGGGCATTTCTCCAGGCACCTGTTGAAGAGCGTTGATCAATAGCCTGTTCAAAAACAGTTCTCATCCGGATCTGACCTTTACCAACTTCATCCGTTTCACGCACAACATTTTTTAGGACCATGCTTCCCCAGGCGTCCCGAATTTGCTCCTCCATCCACGGGGACTGAGAACCATTACTATTACTGTATTTGGTAAGCAAAATACGTACATCAGGCTCGAATCCTTTAAGATCTACGTTTTTGAGCAGATCACGAAGCATATCGAAAAACTGCAGAGCGGAAGTGTAGTCGAACAACTCAGCAGGCGTGGGGACAATCAACACATCAGCAGCACATACAACATTAATCGTGCCGATACCTAGGTTAGGCGCGCTGTCAATGACAATGACATCATAGTCATGAGCGACGGTTTCAATGGCCAGTCGGAGCATCAGGTGTGGATCGGTGGGCAATTTACCTTCATCAAATTTGCCCATTAGCTCAGTTTCAATGCGGTGCAGAGCCAAACAGGAAGGAATAATGTCAAGCCCAGGCCAGCAAGTAGGCTTTATTGCATAAGTGACATCGTCCTTTTCCCCAAGATAGAAGGGAAGGAGAGTATCCTCTGCATGAATATGAAGATCTGGCACCCAGCCGTGATACATCGATGCTGTTCCCTGGGGGTCGTTACCTTCCACGAGCAGAACACGTAATCCCTTCAGAGCCAGATCCTGAGCAAGATGAACAGAAACAGAGGTTTTGTAAACGCCCCCTTTATGAGCAGCAACTCCAATCACCGGCGGAAATACGTCTTCAGCACGTCGTAGTCTCGTACCAAACACGTCACGCATATGATTAATTTGTTCAATTGTATAACCAACACGTTGCTCAACCCGTCCTCGTATTTCCATATCCGGGTGCGGTAGCCGGCCTGCTTTCTCGGCATCCCTGATAGCCTGAGAAGATACTCCAACTAAATCCGCTGCTTCACCTATTCTCCAGCGTCGGGTGATTTTCCTCGCTTCCGGGCTGTCATCATTAAACTGTGCAATGGCGATAGCCTTCGTCATTTCATGACCAGCGTTTATGCACTGGTTAAGTGTTTCCATGAGTCTCATTCTGAACATCCTTTAATCATTGCTTTGCATATTTTCATTTAATCTTGCATTTTATTGCAAAGCAACAACAAAATTGCAAAGTAGTCAAAAAACCGCAAAGTTGTTTAAAATGAGAGCAACACATCAAAAAAGGAAACAGGAAGAGCACATACCTCAGTCAATAATTATCACTAGTACTCGTAGCCGTCGTGTAACCGAGCGTAGCGAGCTAACTGGCGAGGACGCGCGCTAACTGTTCACACTCAGTATCCCTAGCACCAAAATAACTATCTGATGGTCAAGGCGGTAATGACTCCAACTTATTGATAGTGTTTTATGTTCAGATAATGCCCGATGACTTTGTCATGCAGCTCCACCGATTTTGAGAACGACAGCGACTTCCGTCCCAGCCGTGCCAGGTGCTGCCTCAGATTCAGGTTATGCCGCTCAATTCGCTGCGTATATCGCTTGCTGATTACGTGCAGCTTTCCCTTCAGGCGGGATTCATACAGCGGCCAGCCATCCGTCATCCATATCACCACGTCAAAGGGTGACAGCAGGCTCATAAGACGCCCCAGCGTCGCCATAGTGCGTTCACCGAATACGTGCGCAACAACCGTCTTCCGGAGACTGTCATACGCGTAAAACAGCCAGCGCTGGCGCGATTTAGCCCCGACATAGCCCCACTGTTCGTCCATTTCCGCGCAGACGATGACGTCACTGCCCGGCTGTATGCGCGAGGTTACCGACTGCGGCCTGAGTTTTTTAAGTGACGTAAAATCGTGTTGAGGCCAACGCCCATAATGCGGGCAGTTGCCCGGCATCCAACGCCATTCATGGCCATATCAATGATTTTCTGGTGCGTACCGGGTTGAGAAGCGGTGTAAGTGAACTGCAGTTGCCATGTTTTACGGCAGTGAGAGCAGAGATAGCGCTGATGTCCGGCGGTGCTTTTGCCGTTACGCACCACCCCGTCAGTAGCTGAACAGGAGGGACAGCTGATAGAAACAGAAGCCACTGGAGCACCTCAAAAACACCATCATACACTAAATCAGTAAGTTGGCAGCATCACCTTTATTCATTATAAAATGCCCCGTAATATTTATCTCACAATGATTATGATTAGTGGATACGCCCCTACATTTCCAGACAGCTGTTATCACTTAATCTATTACTGGCCCGCAGCCGTAGATATTCTAGCCACGGTGGTAACGAGTATCCGGAAGAGATTCCACTTACACTCTTTCAATCCTATTGCAAAAGCTGATTTACTCAACAGGATTAAAAGAGGGAGTTTGATACAATTTATTTCACTTTTTGTTAGAATACTAATTCTTTTCTTGTATTTTTTTGAGGAAATGAGCACGGAACACGACATAATCTGTAGTCAGTAAAGAGTCTATCCTCCCTGACTACAGATTATGTCGTGTATTATATGATATCAACTTGGCTGTCAGCGGCCATGTTGATATCAGCGTACCTTTGTTGTAAAGGAATACCGGTCAGAACAGCACAGAGTAGTTCAGACCAAAGGTTCGGCCCCTGCCTTTGTAGTCGTACAGTGACGCTGGGCCGTAACCCGGGCTGTAGTACAGTGGTGCACGCTGCCCCCAGACAGTGGTGTAGTCACGGTCGAAGAGGTTTTCAATGCTGAAGCTGAGTGTACCCACCGGAAGCTGATAACTGCCGAGCAGATCCACGGTGGTATAGCCATCGACCTTGTAGCCCTGCGCGTCGCTCACGTCAAAGGAGGTGGTGCTCTGCACGCGCAGACTCCACGGGTCCGGTGCCCAGCCAATGTAGGCTGTCGCTTTTGATGGGCTTGCTGTCTTCACATCGTATTTCTGCCAGGTACCGTTCACTTTCGACTCAGTTTTCAGCACGTTGAAGTTCACTCCGGTACTCCAGTCAGTATCAGGAATCAGGTAGTCCACCGCACCTTCCACGCCGTAAATACGGCGTTTGTCGTCCACCACGCTGATGGTCAGATCTTTATTCGCCACCACGCTCTTATCAGAAATCGAATAGTAGGCCGCGATTTGGGTACGCAGATTATTGCCAGTAAAGCGCCAGCCCAGCTCATAAGAATCGACTTTCACGCCTTCCAGCTTGCTGTCGCTGACGTTCACACTCTTTGTTAGAGGAAGATGGCCGTTCACTGCAGCACCATAGATGCCGCGACCATAGTATTTACCCGGGTCCGGCAGCTCCACGCCCTGGGAGAAGTTGAGCCATGCCTGCTGGCGTTCGGTGATGTGCATCAGCAGACCGGCGTTGAACAGGAAGTTGTCGTAATCGACTGAGCCGCCAGGAATGGCGTCGGCGGATGTAGCCTTCCCGGCGGCAATCTGCCGTTGCTGCGCGTAGCCGATGAAATCATCAATCTTGTTTTCAGTGTACTGATAGCGTACGCCACCGTTGAGGGTAAAGAGATTATTGATGTCATAGCCTGATTGCAGGAAGACCGCCAGGTTGGTGATGTCATACGACGGATAGCGCCCGGTGGTGTAAATCTTCTTGTTGTTCAGCCCTCCGGAAGCGCTTGCCTGAGCCAGGTCGAAGAACATCTGGTTGGAGGTAAAGCGCTCATGATCAGCATCCAGCCCCCAGGTGATTTGCCAGCCGTCCATCGGTTTGCTGTTCAGAGTCAGTTTCATGCCGTACTGGTCGGTGTCCTGCTGTGACGAAGAGAAAGCCGTCACCTGTTTGTTCGCATTTACCGTCGGGAACGGGTAGAATCGCAACGACTCATCGCGGTAGTAAACCTGACCGACCAGCTCCTGTCCCAGAAAAGCGCTGTCAGAGTACTGCAGGCTGATCAAATGCCGCTCAGTGCCGGGAATACGGTCGGAATTCAGCCCGTTACTGACGAATGGCGTGCTGGTCCCTCTGATGGCAGAGAAGCCTTTCCCGAGATTAAGCCCGTAATCGTCGTCGCCCTGGCTTTTATAGTACTGTGTGATCAACTGAAGCTGCCGGGATTCATCGATGTTCAGCGTACCAGTTCCCATGATGTCCAGCCGATCGGAGTACTGCAGGCCGGTCTGGGTGTTATCAAGCAAGGTGGCATCGCCGTTACCGTCAAACCAGCCGCCAAATTTCTGATATGCCACGGAAAGACGTCCGGAGATATGCTCATTTCCGCCGGAGACAGCTCCGGCAATGCGTTCATCGTGATCTTTACTACTGCTAAAGCCACTTTTGGTGCCAGCCTCAAACTCCATCATGGTTTCCGGCTGGCCTTTTTTGGTCACGATGTTGATCAGGCCACCGGTACTGCCGCCGCCGTACAGGGACGTCGCACCGGAGATCACTTCAATATGGTCGATATTAAAAGGATCTATAGAGTCCAGTTGTCGGCTGTCGGTACGTGAAGAGTTGAGACGCACGCCGTCAACCAGCACGACCAGCGGGCGGCCACGCACATTCATACCGTAGTTGGTGCGGCTCCGGCTGCTGACGTCAAGGCCAGGGATCAGCTGAGCCAGTGCGTCTTTAAGCTCTTTGCCGCCCTGAATCTGCTGTTCCAGTTCGGCGTTTTCGATAACCCAGGTGGTTTGCGCCATCTCCGCTACGGTGCGATTGCTGCGGTTGGCAGACACCACGAACGTTTCATCATCGGTTTGTTGAGCGACTGCTGGCGCCATCATGGTAAGAAGCAGTGGGTTGAGAGCCCAAAGCGTATACTTTTTGCTTATCATCATTATTCCTCCATACGGGCGGAAAAAATCAGCCCAAAGATGCTGTGTAGCGAGTTAAAGAAGCAGCCTCCGGCTGCGTTTTCCCTAGGTGCCGCTGCGCCACTGAATCAGGGCGGGCGGCATACTGAGATCGAATAAATCACGTCCCATTACGCGATTAAGAATACGTGCAGATCTCCATGCCATCAGGCTGAGCTGGGGTTCGGCGATGCCATGGGTTTGCATACTGGCGTTGACCACGAAGATGTTGTTCTCTTTCGGGCCACTCCATTCCAGAGTGAAGTCATCACGCACTTTAAAGGTGTTCTTATCGTGCATGGTGATCAGGGGCATCAGTGAGGGAAGTATTTGTGGCAACGCAGAACGGTAACCTGTGGCGAAAATCACCACATCACTTTCCAGGCTCTCCCTGCCCTGATCCAGATGATGCTCCATCAGCAACTTCCAGCCAGGACCACTACTTTCCAGAGTTGTTACCGAGCGGCTGGGTAGCAGACGGATATTTCTTGGTTTTCTCAGAACTTCAAAACGGTGGTACAACTCACGATAAATGGTCAGTAAAGAATCGGCAGTGATGCCATCCGATGTCATTTTCTGCTCATCCAGTAACTGATGGCGAATATCTTCCTCCAGTCCGGAGAAGCCTGAAATATATTCAGGTGTAAAATACTCATCAGCAAAAGCAGCCTCATCCAGTGCGTTAAAATTATTACGCCGGGAGACCCAGTTTATTTCCGCCGCTTCTCCCCATTCCCCGCGTAATGCATTAAGGAACAGGTCTGCACCACTCTGTCCTCCACCAACCACGGTTATCCGTTTTCCACTAAGGTCCGGCCGACGAAGATTCATTTCACTGGCATGGAAACAGGATTGTGTCATATGCTTCACACAGGGTGGTAAATAAGGTTGTTTTCCTGTACCAAGGCAGATATTGCGGGCAAAATATTCTCCCTGGCTGGTTTGCACCAGAAACAATCGACGTTTTTTATCGAAATCAATGTTTTCAACGGTATGACTGAAATACAGGTTATTCATATCTTCAGCAGCCCAGCGGAGGTAGTCAGAAAACTCTTCACGGGATACTGTACGTAGTCTGCTTGTAAGGAAGCGATAGAACTTTTTGTGCTTCACCAGATAGTTAACAAAACTGTAGGGATTTGTAGGTGCAACAGCACTGACCAGATCTTTCAGAAAGACGGTCTGCATATGACAATCCGGTACCAGCATACCCGGATGCCAGGAAAAATGAGGATGTTCATCAAAGAAGAGACAGTCCAGTTCTTCGATCTGATGTGACAACGCAGCAATGCTGAGATTAAATGGCCCTGTCCCTACACCAATAAAATCGACACTTTTTTTCATGATTCATATTCCTGAGTTACCAGCCACAGCGGATTTTGCAGATCCTCAAGGTAATTCGGCAGCATGCGGCTGCCGCCATCCAGATCAGGCCAGGTCAGTTTTACCGGGTTCAGCACCACGCGAATGATTTGTGGCCTGAAAAGTGAGAAAAGCGCAAAACGCTCTGACATTTGTGGATGTTTTTTCATGTAATCACTCAACACTGCTGCCAGCAGTTGATAAAATCGCCTTTCAGGTACGCCAAGACGAACCATCAGTGGCGAAATAAAACGCAGTACTGTCACGAAGTGACCCGTCTGCAAATCATGGATTAAGTAGTCCGCACTCAGGCGGGATGTAACATCACGAACCTCCTGAGGCAAAGAGTCCATTTCGGGGAACTCTTCTTTCACCAGTCGCATATCGCCCTGGAAGTCTTTCAGCAGAACACGCTGTGGAACCCCCTCTTTCATGGCGAGAGTTATATTTTGTCCATGTGCAATAAGCGCGACACCGTAGCGGCAAAGCAGGTGATACAGAGGAACCACGACCACCCGGAACAGTTGCGTAAGCCAGGTTTCAGCGTCCAGCCCGGAGCGGTCTATATATGCGCCTGCCAGCGGCTGATTGTTTTCGTCGCACTCCATCAGTGTTGCCATCAGAACCGGACTTTCATCCGGTTTCAGCCAGCGGCACGGATTCTCCCGCCAGATAACACCAAGCATTTCCTGGTAGCGATAGGGAGCCCGGGCAAGCGCGGCATAGCCTTCATGGGAGACATAGCCTGCAGCCGGTTCACCAAGTATCACTGCGCCGCTTTGCACTAGGGTGGCGTCGGTCGCAAAAACCTGTTGTAGCCAGCGTGAAGCCAGTGGTCCGGCAGCGATGTATCTGCCAGGGATCCCCCGGTAGCATGAGGTGTTGTAGATGGTCAGCGGCAGCTTGATATCCAGCCCGCCCCGGCGACTGGCGTTGGTCAGGGTACGCAGCGACTGCTGGGCGAGCCACTGGTCGCCAAACTCGCCGAGAGACACCATCCTGCCTTCGGCAAAATCAGCGATGAAGTCGGTAGCGATTTTTTGCTGCCACTGCCACGGATGTACCGGCAGCGGCAGCCAGTTATGATCCAGTCCGTTTTCCTGCCAGACCTGACTGAAGCGGGCAAACTCCTGCGGATCCATTGCGGCCGTCAACAACTGATGAATATCCATCTCGTTATCACAGCGCCAGATCATATGTTCACGTTTTACCGCCAGCCAGTGCAGTCTGAAGGTGTTGGCATACTCTGGCGCATATCGTTCCAGCGCCTCTTTACCCCAGCCACGGCGACCTTTATTAAAAACGAATTTAGGATGACCGCTCAGCAGGCATTGCAGGCGGTCGGCATTAAGATTAATCAGGTCACTGGCGCTCAGCCCGCGACGGGCTTTCAGTAGTTGCAGGTCGCCCAGCAGCGTGGCATACAAATCCTGCATATGCTCAGCAACGGTTGCATCGCTCATTGACAGTACCTGCTTTAGCTGCATCAGCAGCGTCTGAGCCAGTACTGGCTCGTCCGCGCAGCGCAGAGTTTGAGCATCAATCCAGAGCCAGCCCCAGATACCACGTTCAGCGATGAAGCGCCATTGTGCTCCCGGCAGGTTAATGCAGTAGCGGTCATCGCCCTGAGATTCCGCGTGGAAAACCTGCTCATACTCCAGCTCAGACAACATTTTTGCCACCAGGCGGCGGTTGACCAAATCCCAGTCTTTGTGATTCATTACAGACCGACCTCCGTGAAGAAGTGATGACGATCCGCCATCACCATGCGCGAGCGTTTATGTGGGAAGTCGAACTCTTTAATTGTCCGGTATCCCGCAGGCTCAAGATGGCGGAACAGGCGCTGGTTATCGGTGCGTGGCTCCAGTACTGTGCGCTGCGTACGTGGCTCATTCAGCAGCAGGTAATGTGTCACCCCGCGCAGCCAGCTTTGCACATAGTGGGCTCCGCGCCATTGCTGTTCACCAACCAGCAGATGCAGGCCACGGTCAAAGGGCTGCCACGAATAGTGGCGACCAATGCGGTCTTCCGCCGCCCAGTAGATTTCGAAATAACTGAACGGCCGATCGTCGAAACAACCAATCAGCGGGAATGCATGTTTACTGGTGAGCTGGCGTTCCAGATAGGCGATCTGTACCTCCAGTGAGCCACTTTGCTCCCAGAAATACTCAACGCGCGGATCGTTCATCCAGCGAGTGAAACGTTCTGCATCAGAAACGGGATCGGCAATGCGGAAACTCAGCATCCTGCGAATGCGTGGATCGTAACGACGATAAACTTCACCCTGCGGACGGGGGGGGCGCTGCGGGAAATAAATCTCACGCTCTGCATCAAAAACCATTTTACCGGAGGCCCGGTTTGCCGGAGAACTCAGCCATAACGGTAACTGCCAGAAAGCGGAACGATGGATAATGTCGCTTTGTACCTGTCCGAAAAGCGTCAGCGCCTGTGGCTCCTCACACCATTCGGACCAGGGAAGAACCACTGCTGAAAGTTGTGGTGCGGCGATAAATATCTGATCCAGCGCGTCGCACAGCCACCCTGTTGGCAGCTCCCCGGGCCAGTGCAACACCGCGCTATTGTCCAGCCCCCAGCCAAGATTCAGAGGCTTGTCGAGTTTTTCACAGCGCAGTCCATATCCGCTGTGAACAATGTTTGCCCCAGACATTCAGACCTCCTGAGCCTGCAGCGGGTTAGCGAAATCAAAATAGATCACCGAAGGGTCAACGATGGTGTTCTCGTTATGATCGTTCAGATAACAGAAAAAGTTACCTTTTACGTTCCAGTACGGACTTTCCAGAACATAGTTGAGACAGGTTTTATGAGTCACCTGGTCACGCACTTCAGCCAGCAATGTTCGTACACGAGCCATCAGATTCGCTTCGCTGTCCAGCCCGGCAGCACCCAGCGCAGCAGTTACGGCAAAAGTGGAGTTAACCAGCAGGTAATAAGGGAAATAGCGCAGCAACTGCTCACGGGTGAAAATATTTTCCGCCTGCGCCTCGTCAATGGTATCGAGCCACTCTGTCGCGTGAGGCATAAACGCGCTGCCCTGGCAGTCACGGTAAATAAATCCGACCGGCAGATCCCCAAGCATCTGCACAAGAATATTTTGCTGATGCGCCAGCAGCACCAGGCCGTAATCCGCTTCAGCCGTAAACAGAGGCTTCAGCACCTGCTGACAGTAAGCATCGACCCATGCGTGGGCGGCCTGTTGCACAGTGATACCGAGGCGATCGCTCAGGCGTTTTACCGCCGAAACCAGCAGCGAATCACCGCCATCCGGTGCGGCCTGAGTCAGGGAAACCAGAACGTTGGTCTGGCTTTGCGGCTGCTCCAGCAGCAGGTTTTCACGCAGGGAAAACAAACTTTCCTGCATGATGTTGCCGTTAAGATCGCGCAGCCCGGCCCAGCCGTCCTCCTGCATTACCCGGAAAGTAGGGAAGCGGGCCTGTAGCATCTGCCAGCCGTCGGTTTGCGCCAGACGTGCCAGGCGCATTCCTCGCTCCACCTCTTTCACAGACAGAGTACGGACGGAGTTGGTCAGCCGAACGCTCAGGGAGAACTTGATCATATCGCGGCTGGTAGCACAGTAGAGGGAGCGGGAAGAGGTGGTCGGCAGCCACGACGTGCCGGCCTCGCCTAAGTCTCTGATAAGTCCTTTAGCAAAAAGTGCCTGGCACCACACTTGCTGCAAAAGATATTCTCCCTGCCACGGGTGCAGCGGGAACAGCCATTGATTGTCACTTAATTCGTTGAGTAACTGGGGCGCATTTTCTGCGGCAAATCGCGTCAACCGCTGTTGAAGGTTAAGATGCAGACTTTCACCAGCGATTTGCGTTTTATCCACCGAAAACCACCGCAGCGGGAAGTGAGGTGCCATGTCAGGCAGGTATCGTTCAGCTTCCTGGCGGTTAAACGGTTCATGAGACTTAGGTGCAGGGTGGAAAGCGTGTCCTGTCAGCAGTGCCTGCTCAGCCTCGCCAAAATTCAACGCTTTTTCACGCAGGATGGCCCAGTCATGGCGGGCATCAATTGTCTGTTGCGTATGGGCGTAGCTTTCCAGCACGCGTTGGTGGAAAGTTTCGCAGAGGGGAACTGGCAGAAAAAGTTGATGCCGGAGCTTATCAATAATAAGCCGGGAGAGAGTGGTAAAGTCGACAGGATAACTGCCTGATGCCGTGACCAGATGAGCAGGAAATGCAAAGCGGTGATGCTGGGTTGGGGAGAAATAAGCCACTCTGAAATGGAGCGACTTCTGTTCGTCCAGCGGGATAATCAATTCGTCTGGCGGGTATTCCGCCAGTTGCCAGTCTTTGGTTTCACGAATCAAGGCATTCAGGAAGCACTGCGCAGCCACATCTGTGGCGGATTTTTCAGAGGGCAGGATCAT